>NZ_VOZH01000020.1:0-71502 GCF_013419875.1 Acinetobacter sp. YH12049
TGAAATTCATGCACGTGTAGCAGTCCTCAACAGATTTACGGAATTAGGTCGACCACTTACCCAAGTTACGCCTTAAATTTGGCTCAATTAGGGGGCTTTGTATTTCAAATCTTTGTGCAACAAAGCCTTTCAAAACTAAAAATTAATTTAATTTTTTATAGAGTTCCATCTTTCAACTTTAATAAATCATGATAAGTTTGTTTTTTTTGAACAATTGTCTTTAAGATAAAATCTGTCTTTCTTAATGACTCAGCATTGTTCAGATCAAGCATAATCGCCACTTCATTATACCATTCATCTTCAGGTGCATTATTTTCCCAACGATCCCCCCATCTGTCATCTCTACTAATTTGAATTGATGAATTCACATCGACTAAACCATCTTTATTTTCTTTTAAAATTCCTAAGTGAATTACTATTTCGATGGCATCATTAATAATTGTCAAAGGATAATATACCTCTCCATCTGGATTTCTTCTGAAATCAGAGTATTCATTTGCAGCAGACCAAGCTGTAATCTGCTCTTTTGGTATGTATGCTTCTAAAATATTCTTTAAACAAAGATACATACTACAATAATCGTCATATTCTCTATCCCACTGTAAAAATGGAAATTTTGGGTGATCCTTAAAAAAATTAACTATCTTTTCTATATTCGTCATTATTTAACCTTTTAATATTTCGCCCTTCAAAATATCTATATCCATTCTTCTAGCATCAAAATCTGGTGGAATAACACCAGTAAAATGACGACCTGCAAAACTAAAAGAATGTTTACCTACAGAAACTCCATATGGTGTCTTCGCTTCCATCCAAGCGATCATTGCTTTATAGGCTTGAGTTGCACCTTTGTGATAATCAACTGGACTTTTTATTTTAGTATCTGGTTTGCTATGACCTTCTAATTTTAGCATGGCAATACGCATGGAAAGTGCATATTGCTTACATAGTACTAGAGGCGGTGGAAAAGGGTGATTTGTCCAAACGCTACCTGCTTCAGTTGCAGTCACAATCATTCTATTTGCATTCTGCGCCTGTATACGACCACTATGCTGTTCGTTCTTACACTCCTTATTAGAACTATTACAAGATCTCTCAAGTTCCTTAGATTTCGCTTTACTTGCTGCCAATGCTTGATCTTTTTGCTCTTGAGTTATACCCGAACGACTATTATCGATATCCTCTTCAGCCAGATCAATTCTTTGATTGAGCATGCCTGTAATTGTTCCATCTCCTAATGGGGATGGAGTGAATATTCCAGTTAATATTACGCCTATAGGATTTGCTCTTGCTCCTACTTTAGCTGCAGTTCCTGCTCTTTCAGCAGCTTTTTCAGCAGTTGTCCCCCAACCACCAAAAATATCTGCTGCATCAGCCGCTATTGCCACGATTTTTTCTCCAATGCTTCATAGAATTTTTGACTATCTGAAGAATTTAAAGAGCTTTGTAAAACTCCAGCTAAGATATCAATTGCAAGAAATGGTGGAAATAATCTATTTATTAATAAACTGCGATTCCATGGATCATCATCTAAATTATTTTTATTCAAAATAAAACATAGTTCTCCATAAGCCGCTCTCCATTTGTCATAGTCAGCATGATTTTCCATTCCTACCAGATATTTTCGAATTTTTGTTTGGGCAGTAATCAGGAATTTTAGCCCACTATCTTCATTATTATTAAAATACTTTATCGCCAGTTCGCTATAAGTGTTTTTTAGCCGATTCCAGTTCCACAAGGCTAGACTTTCTTCACGATCTGCAGAAAATTCCTCAAGCTGTTCTTTAGTAAATTCGATAACCATTCTAAATCCTCTCCAATAACTTGAAATCACCAGATACTTCTTGATACCACCAACCATCAATAGGTTCTAACAGAATATCTAAATTTTTTTTATCTAATAGTCGATTTAATGATTTGATAACTGAAGGATCATAAAATCTGAACAATGCTAATTCGCCGGATGGTAATTCTGCTTGTAAGAATGGCTGAAAATGTTTGATCAATTCTTGGTTCGATAGATTTGTTTTCAATATCGAAAACATTCCTAAATTTTCTTCTATAACAAGTTCATTAATAAATTTTTGATTATTTAGTTTATTTAAATTCAACAATAAAGGGGAAAATTCTAATGGTGTAGAATCATCAACAGTTCCATCGAATAAATTACCTATATATTTGATATTTCTATCATAGTTTAAAGTAAGCCAATGGCGCATATAAGTATAATTTTTAGCTGCATCAATCAACAGGAAGAAATTATATTTAGATTCTTCACCACTAATTTTCTTTGATAACTGTAATATGTCCATCCTATACTTCCCTATACACAAACGGTAAACCTTTTCGAGCGGCATCAATTAAACAGGGAATACATATTTTCGTAGAAATATTAGGAAGCTGGAAATTATGACGTGTACCTTTGACAAATTGTGCTTGAGCAGACCTAACCTCAACGAGCCCAGGACTATTAATATCAATAGAACCGTCAGTCTTTATTTTTATGTACCCCCCACCACAAGTCAGCATAATTTCTTTTTTGGCTGCAATCGTAATGGAATTCTCAGTACTCATGATCTTAAAATCCTTGAGAGATGCTAGATCAATTTGATCATTTTGCGCATGAACTTTAATTTCACCTTGAGCCGCTACAATATTTATACCTTTTTCTTGAGTATAAAAGCTTAATCCCTTCGCAGCATGAGCAGTAAACTCACCATTTGAATTTATATCTAACTGTTGACCCGATATAATTTTTATATTTTCTTTAGCAACATGAGTTTGGTTTTTTTGACTTACAGAAACAAAATCCTGAGGAGTACTAAGCAGAATATTAGGATGCTCAAACTTTTCTAGACTATTTTCTACTTGAGCAATCAAATCATTACTAATTTGATAGTTTTCATCTTGGAAAGCCTTACTTACTCGAGCATTTTTTTCTAAACTTTTGAGTTTTTCTATAGATTCATTTAATTGCGTTAACAACTCTTTTATATTTAATTGTATATCTTTGGCGTTTTCTTGACTCGCAGAACTAATCAATAATCCCTTACCAGCTCGAATAGCACCCCATTGGTCGGTTCTCAGTTCAAAGCCTTCCCCTCGTCCCTCACTTTCTGAGGTTTCTTTGGGATGACTGAGGTTCCCTAGGTTGAGCTGGGTAGCACCATGGGTACTTTGTAATTGTGTCGAAATTTGTCCTGTGGTGTCATCAAAGCACAGTTGTCCAAAGCCCTCACCTTGGACTTCCTTACTTTTAATCCCAGCCAGTTTTTTGGTGTCTGGCAGTTTACCTTTACTATCAAATTGGGTCGGACTGCGCTGTGCTTCATGTATGCGCCCCACCACAAATGGTCGGTCGATATTGCCGTCAAAGAAATCGATGACCACGATTTCATTAATACGTGGTAAGAAACGTGCACCATAGCCTTCGCCTGCCCATGGGGTAAGCACATCTACCCATGCAGAATCCGTATCATTGTCATTACTGCCTGCACCGCCATCATGGCTGTGGTCATCTCCACGGGTAAATAAGAAACGAACTTTGATTCGTCCCCATTCATCGACATGTATTTCTTCACCACTTGGCCCGACAACTTTAGCCCGTTGCGGATGGGTGCTTGGACGGTGTTCGAGTGGGTTATATTCAGGAACCGTCGCAATATTGCGGCGTTGTAATGTGAGCTGATTGGCCTGACGCTCGGCCTGTTCATGGATGGGTTTAATGTTCCACTGACTTTGTTCAATCAGTTGATTGACTTGTTCAGAGAGGTCTTTGGGTAAGTTATTTTGGTTATAGAATTTTTTTTCTGTGATTAAAAATTGTTTGTCTGCACCACTGTGTTGATCGATTTCTGGGTGTTCATTCAATTCAAACCAATAACCCACTTGGGTATCACGCACGGTCGATTGTGCATTGAATTTTTTCGATTGTAGCTCGTGATAGCGCGTTAGGTTTTGATTCAATTTTTCAATCTGGCTGTTAGATGAAGCCGTAGCTTGGTCTTCGCCTTTTAAGTCTTGCATCCATGCAGGGCTGACATGCCATGCTTGCTCTAGACTTAAGCTGGCATTGTCTTGGCTTTGGCTATGCTGATGTTTGCTTTGAACTGAACCTGCGCCTTCTTCTTGGCTCAGTCCATCGGCTTGCCAGCGCTGCACATGGACCGCAGTCGGTTGAATGCTACGTTCACCGATCAAGCTGGTGATGCTGTCTTGTTTTTCTGTGGCACTAGAGCGATGAAAGCGGATACTACGACGGCTGAGTGCTTGATATTGGCTATTGTCATCAATCAGGCGGAGTTTTTGTTTTTCAATTGGCGCTGAGGAATGCGGCACTTTCAACTGTGCTTCATCGATGAGCCAGTTAATGCCTTCACTGCGCCAAAGTCGCGTTAAAAAGTCGTAATCGCTTTCATTCGACTGCATGATGAAAGGTCGAACGTCATAGTTTTGGCTTAAACCGCTTAAATCAAGCATTAGACTGGCAGCAAAGAGCGGACTTTTGCTTTGCCATTCTTTAAAAAGAGTCTCACTGACATCACGCACCGATTTGTTCATAAACACACGGCTGTTCCTGCGTTTATGCCACAGCGATGTTGCATCTTCTAAAGTGAGTTTATACAGCGTGAGTGAACCGTCACTCTGCCCTTGGGTGGCTTCGGTAATAATACCCGTGGTGCGGAAGAGTTCGCCCTGATCGGTCACTTGATCAACGGCAACTTGTGCGCCAATAAATTGTTTTAGTGGAATAAGTGCATTGGTAGATAGGCAAATCAAAGTCGCTTGCACGCCTTGGTTTAAGACATGCTCTCCATCAATACGTTGAATAAAAAGCTCGTCATTCAACGCAGGGTTGGAAAATTGCACATGAATGGCACGTTTTTGGGCGGATAGACCCAATTGTTCTAATACAGCAAATATTTTGCCTAACATAATAAAAATTCTAAATTGTAATCATGGAAATAATTTTGCTGCTAGTTTAGTCAAATTCATCAATAAACTTAATGCTTAAAACCATAGAAGATGTTTCGTTATGTAAAATCCACGATTCAAAAATTCACTTAAAAATAAAAAGCTGAGAACCCACTCACTAAATACTTCTTGCATATAAAATATTCACAAAATGGTCTTAGACCATGCTCTTGCATCCAACGAGCAGCGTCATTCACACAAGTGTAAAAATAGTTTTATCATCTAATTTACATCGAGCTTAATGATCAATTTTTTTATATTATCTTTAAAAATAGTGGATTAATTTAAACTCAAGTCAGATTAAAAAACACACAAACCTTTCTTTCCTGTCTTGTAATTCACCTAAGATCCCCTATAATTCAAAAAAACAGACAAGTCTGTCTATTTTGCTGCAAAAACCGAATGAATTTAGCATTCAGAGGGTAAAAATATAAATGAGAGAAAACGTATAAAACGTTCGAAAATCAAATCATTGACTTAAGCTAACAAAGTGAATGATTTGAACGCACAATTGTCAGCAAAGCGCGATTACCCCAAATAATCGCGCTTTTTATTTTCTTAGAATCTTAAGTCATGTGAAAAAATTGATTGTTAATCAATACAAATAAGTCGTCGCTAGATTTAAAACCTAAATGCCTACAAACAAATTTTTAAGCAGCCAATTCCAAACGAATTAAGGTTTCAACTCGCTTCCAATAATCTGCTAAATGCACTTGGTTGGGGTCAATTTGGGCTTGGATGGTCATGCCATCCAAAATACTACTCAGAAATGCAGCTAGTTGTTCAGTTTGCTGAATGCCCAGATTTTGCAAAGCAGTACTTAGTTTTGATTTGAGCCAGTCTTTATAATCGATCGCAGGTTGTAATGACGAAGGATAAACTTTAGATATTTCTTCTACTGCTTTTTGAAACATACAACCATTGAAATCTGCAGCATGAAACCAAGCATCGTACCAAGCAAAAATGGTTTTAATATGCGAAAGATGGTCTTCTGGATCACATTCTGCAATAGCAGCTTCAAGTGATTCCTGTAAATTAAGATTTCGAATCACGAGACATTCTTCAATTAATTTGGCTTTAGAGGGGAAATATTTATAAAACGTCATTTTAGCAACGCCCGATTCCCCAATAATTCGATCTATACCAATCGAGTTATAGCTATAAGAATTGAAGAGTTGGAGCGCAACGTTAATGATGTCTTGCTTTTTCGACATTTAATTTACCTGATGCACCAATGGGGCCTAAACATAAAGCTTTCAAGGTAGAAAACCTAATTTTTAAACATGATTTTCGCGCGCTATTGTAAAGCATAACTTAATTGGAGTCTGTAGATAAAACCTCAGCACCCTATTAAATACAGTCTGATTTCAGATGATTTATCGAATTAGCAGTCAGGAAAATTTCGTATAAAACTGACTGCTATTTTAATTTCAACTAGCGATTTAACGACTATTCATCTGCGTTAAAAACATGGATAAAATGAATGCCATTAACGGTGGATTTAAGAGTAAGTATTTTAAGAGCAAGGGGTACTCAGAATATCTTTTTGCTTACGCTCTTGCAGTGCTTTTCGAATCACCTGATAACCACCCGTTAAACCTAAGATCGCCATGATTGCGGCCACGATCAAATCTGGCCATAGACTGCCTGTACCAAACACCCCGACGGCCGCCAAGATCACTGCGACATTACCAATCGCATCATTACGGCTACATAGCCAAACGGATTGCATATTGGAGTCACCTTCACGGAAGGCATATAAGACGTATGCACAGATGACATTAGCGACTAAGGCCAGAATACCAATCACACCCATGGTGATTGGTTCAGGAGCGATCCCATTGGCATAGGCATAGAGCACTTTGGCAATCACCACGATCCCAAACGCTGCCATGACAAAACCTTTCACCAAGGCAACTGTTGCACGCCAATATAAACTGGCGCCAAGCACGGCTAATGAAACCCCATAATTTACAGCATCACCAAAGAAATCCAGCGAGTCCGCCCAAAGCGCAGAAGAATGTGCATAAGCCCCACCAATCAGCTCCACCAAAAACATCATGGCGTTAATGATTAAGGCAATCCAAAGTGCGATACGAAATTTACTGTTGGGTTTGTTTGGTGCTGGCTCATGACTACATGTACATGCCATAAATGTGCTCCAATTTTAAAATCAATGGATTTGTATTACTCTTATTCAAAACTATGGACTCACTCCAAGGTCAAGCATGAACGTACAAAAACATTATTTGATTAAAGAATTGTCCACCAAATCTGGGGTAAGCATTGACAGTATTCGCTTTTATGAAAAGAAAAAACTGCTGAAACCTAGCTTCCGCGCAGACAACAATTATCGCTATTATGATGAAGAAATGTACAAACGTTTGGTTTTTATTAAGCGCTGTCGAAACCTCGATATTTCTCTCACCGAGATTCAAACCCTGCTTGAACTTGAGCAATCCCCTACGCAAAGCTGTCATGCTGTGAATGAATTAATTGACAATCACATTCGTCAAGTTTCTGAAAAAATTAAAGAATTAGAAAATTTTAAAATACAGTTAAGTAAGCTCCGTGCCAGTTGTAATGAAACCAGTCAAATTAATGATTGCCAAATTTTAAAACATTTGGAAAACGGAATATCTTGAAAACCCAACTAAAATACTTGGTTGAATCCTTTTTTTAGATCACTACAATAAAGCCATAAATTTTTTATGCCTTTATTGACATGACGATTCAACACGTAACCGAACTCCTCTCACCTGCTGGCTCATTAAAAAATATGCGCTACGCTTTTGCTTATGGCGCAGATGCCGTGTATGCAGGTCAGCCGCGATATAGCTTACGTGTGCGCAATAATGCTTTCGACCATGACAATTTAAAAATTGGCATTGAAGAAGCCCATGCTTTAGGTAAAAAGTTTTATGTGGTGGTAAACATCCAACCGCATAACTCAAAACTGAAAAATTTCATCCGTGACCTTGAACCTGTGGTTGCCATGAATCCTGATGCGCTAATCATGTCTGACCCCGGTCTGATCATGATGGTGCGTGAACATTTTCCAGAAGTGTCCATTCATTTGTCTGTCCAAGCCAATGCGGTGAACTGGGCAACGGTTAAATTTTGGAAAAATATGGGACTGACACGTGTCATTTTGTCACGTGAATTATCAATCGAAGAAATTGAAGAAATTAAACACAATGTACCTGATATGGAAATTGAAGTTTTCGTACATGGTGCATTATGTATGGCTTACTCCGGTCGTTGCTTACTTTCTGGCTATATGAATAAACGTGATGCAAACCAAGGTGCATGTACCAATGCATGCCGTTGGGATTATAAAATTCACGATGCAGTTGAAGATGAAACTGGTGATGTTATTCCAGTCACACAAATTGAAGAATCATCATGCTGCAATAATAAAAATGCCGATGAGCAACACGCCCTAGAACAACACCAATTCGGCGAGCCGGTTTTATTACAACGCAATGAAGAAGACATGTTTGCTGCCGAAGAAGATGAGCATGGCACTTATTTCATGAACTCGAAAGACTTGCGTGCTGTACAGCATGTTGACCGTTTAACCAAAATGGGCATTCATTCTTTAAAAATTGAAGGCCGTACCAAGTCTTACTTCTACTGTGCACGTACTGCTCAAATTTATCGTAAAGCCATCGATGATGCCCTTTCTGGTAAACCGTTTGACCCTGCTCTCATGTCTCAGCTTGAAGGCCTTGCGAATCGTGGTTATACCGAAGGTTTTCTACGCCGCCATGTTCATAGTGAATATCAAAACTATGAAACCGGCTCTTCACGTTTTGATCATCAACAGTTTGTAGGTGAAGTCTTAGAACGCAATGGTGACTCTCTTAAAATCGAAGTGAAAAACCGTTTTGTTGTAGGTGATTCTTTAGAACTGATGACTACTTCAGGCAACATCACCTTCGTTTTAACTGAAATGAAAGATAAAAAAGGTAATCTAATTGACGATGCCAAAGGTTCAGGTCATATCGTGGATATTCCTGTACCTGCCGATGTGGATATGCGATACGCCTTACTGATTCGTAACTTACCCAATTCGACAGTGGATATTTCGGCTTCAACTTTAGCTTATCAGGCTTGAGTTTACTTTATGGCTTTGTTGATTACAGACAAATGCATCAATTGTGACATGTGTCTACCTGAATGTCCCAATGATGCCATTTATGAAGGCTCAAAGATTTATGAAATCGATGTCGCACGTTGTACTGAATGCGTCGGTTTCTATGCGCACCAAACTTGTGTTTCAGTTTGTCCGATTGAGTGCATTGTGCCTCATCCTGAATACATGGAGACAGATGAGCAGTTAATGGAGAAGTTTAAAGGTTTGAATTTATTTAAATCTTAAATTCGTGATGTGATTGGTATATTAATTGCATACTCCGCTTTATATTTTATAGAGAAACAACCTTGGGGAAAGTATAAAAATAAGGTTGTAAAACAAAAATAGCTGGGCAACGAATAGGATTCAAAATGTGTGGGGACATTTTTGAATCCTAATTTTGCAGACAAAAAAAGGAACTCCGGTGTTAGCATCCAAAGTTCCTGTAAAACGAGAATATTAAGAAAAATAATATTCAAATGACAACATTCAGCGCGGCCAGCGTGTTTCTCGAAACACACTGGCCTTTCTTTTATTGACCCGAACGGATGATGTAATCAAAAGCAGACAATGATGCTTTCGCGCCTTCACCTGTCGCAATGATGATTTGTTTGTACGGTACTGTTGTACAGTCACCTGCAGCAAATACACCTTTCACATTGGTTTCGTTACGTTCGTTAATTACGATCTCACCACGGTTTGAAAGTTCTACAGCTGTTTCTTTTAAGAAATCAGTGTTTGGTAACAAACCAATTTGTACAAAGATACCTGCCAATTCAATCGTTTTGATTTCATCTGTTGCACGGTCTTTGTAGTTCAATGCAGTCACTTGTGAACCATCACCGACTACTTCTGTAGATAATGCATTCATGATCACAGTGGTGTTTGGTAAGCTGTTTAACTTGTCTTGAAGGACTTGGTCAGCACGAAGCTTAGTATCAAATTCAACAAGTGTTACATGTTCCACAATACCTGCAAGGTCAATCGCCGCTTCGACACCTGAGTTACCACCACCGATCACTGCAACACGTTTACCTTTGAACAATGGACCGTCACAGTGTGGGCAGTAAGCTACACCACGAGTACGGTATTCTTGCTCACCTGGAACATTCATCTCTCTCCAGCGTGCACCTGTTGAAAGAATCACTGTTTTAGATTCAAGTTTTGCACCATTCTCTAAAGTCACTTCAACCAAGCCATTGGCTGTTTGGTCAGCACCTTTGATGTCAGATACACGTTGCAAGTTCATGATGTCCACACCGTACTCACGTACATGTGCTTCCATTTCAGCAGCAAACTTAGGACCTTGTGTCTTTTGAATCGACGTGAAGTTTTCGATGTCCATGGTATCCATGACCTGACCGCCCATGCGTTCAGCCACGATACCTGTTTTAATGCCTTTACGTGCTGCATAGATTGCAGAAGTATTCCCCGCAGGGCCGCCACCAATCACAAGAACATCAAAGGCTTCTTTGGCATTTAACTTTTCAGCATCTTTCGCTGCAGAGTTGGTGTCTAATTTGGCAATGATTTCTTCCAAAGTCATACGGCCTTGACCGATGTGATTGCCGTCTTGGAATACCATTGGTACAGCCATGATTTTGCGTTCTTCCACTTCTTCTTGGAAGAATGCACCATCAATCATGGTTGCAGTTGTACCCGGGTTATAGATCGCGATCAAGTTAAGTGCTTGAACCACGTCAGGACAGTTATGGCAGCTTAAAGATACAAACACATCAAAGTCAGTTTTAAGACCTAGACCTTTGATAGTGTTCAGTACTTCGTCAGAAACTTTCGGTGCATAACCTGAAGTTTGTAGCAAAGCTAGAATCAAAGATGTGAATTCGTGGCCCATCGGTAGACCTGCGAAGAATACGCGTGGTGTTTCACCTGCTTTTGCAATGCCAAAGCTTGGCGCACGGCTGTTGTTACCGTCAAAACGTGCAGTCACTAAATCAGATAAAGCAGCAACTTCAGTTACCAATTCTTTAATTTTGTCTGATTTGTCTGTGCCGTTTAAAGTCGCGACGATTTCAATCGGGCCTTCAAGGCGTTCAAGTAAGGTTTTTAATTGAGCAGAAGTATTTTGATCTAACATTGCTAACGTCTCCAGAGGAGTAAATTTATTTGATGAGAGAATGATAGAACAAACCATTAAATAGGTGAAACGGTTTGTTTTTATAAAATTAATCGGTTTTACAAATCAAATGATTAAATTTCTTTCTAAATCATAAATATATATACGTATAATAACATTAAATTGATTTACTTCGTACACATATATCGTGATAAATCCCTCATTTTTTTCTTTTTTATTGAAATTACACCAAGCCTATGCAAGACATACGCACGACCTGATCAATTACAAAATCTTTATAAAGCTTTAAGTTTCATTTCAGCAAGTCGGCTTTAAATCAAAGGAAATATCAGATGATTTGACTGCTTTTGAGTTCCATCAATAAAGCCACAATCAATCCCTTGCATCAATCAGCCATCGATCTACAAGTATAAAATCAACAGTGAGGAAAATAATGAAAATTGAATTTGTCTTTGATATTGTTTATCCCATGAGTTATGTCGGATTTCAAAAGTTAAAACAAAACTGGAATGAACATACAGCAACCCGTGTAGAGCTATTGCCGATTCAACGCGTTCCTGAAATTCCTGAACAAGGCTTAGATGTGCTGCAGTATTTAACCAATAAGTATGGCTCAAGTGCAGCAAATCGAAAACTCGAAATGACAAAGTTTGCCGCTTATAGCGAAGATGTGATTATCAATATTGAGCACATGAAACGTATGCCAAACAGTCAACTGGCTCATCAAGGTATTTTGGCCTTGGACAATATTCTGGATCAATATGCCCTGACTCAAGCCTTATTCCATGCATTATTTGCACACGGTCAAAATATTGCTGATATTCAGGTTTTAAAAAGCATCATTGAAGGCATTGGTTTAGATGGCTCAAAAGTACTGCGCTCAATTCAACATAAAGATATTGCAGACCGTCAGCATGAAATTACACAATATGTAAAATCAAAGGGACAGCACCCCATTCCTTTTTACCTTGTGGATGGCGAAGTGAATGATCAGACTTTTTCTACACAGGAACTTCGACAACTGTTTCATCGCGCAAGTTAATCTACCCAAGATCAAAAATCCCCATACAATGTGATGGGGATTTTTATTCTGAGCAATGCAATGATCTAAAAAGAAAATAGGCCTGTTAATGAAGTCCCTGCTCAATTCGATTAATCCGTGATTTGAAATGCTGAGATAGTAGATACAAAATTAAGCTCAAAACCAGCGTGAGTACCATCACGGCGATCAACACCCAACGTACAACAACTTCTACTACATTGGCTTGCTGAACTTGTTTTTCCACGCTTTGCGCCATCGGTGTCATGGTTTTATCAAATAGCTGATTTTGCATTGCCCAGAGCTGTTCAGGCTGAAAACCGTATTCACGGAATTTTGCTGGATTTTGTTGCTCGGCATTGATTAAGGATTGCACCAAAGGAATTGCTGTCGCACGATCTACAGGCTTATGCATCAAAGCAGCTTGTGCAAGTAAATAGGCTTGCACGGGTTTTGCCAATTGTGCATCTTCCATCTCGAAAGCCAGCTGGCTTTCTTGAATATTTTTTTCATAATGTACCAATTTTTGATCTGCTGCACGGTCATCATGATTAAGGTCATATTGCACATAAGTTAAGCCTGACCAAAGCACGATAAACGATAAAATCCAGCCGACAAATTTCAATACAAAAGATTGGAATCGAATTCTAAAAAATTGAAATTTCTTTAGAAATCCAACCAAGAAAAATGCGCCAATAAATGAAACGATAAGTTTGAGAAATAACCAACCAATAAAGGATAAAAAATTTGAAAAATAGTCGGAGGACTCACCGAGTTGATATGCCAAATCACCTGCACTAACAGGGATATGCAGTTGCTGTACGCTAGAACTTAGGCCAAAAAAGCTATAGACCATATCATGCTGAATAAACAGCATCACAGCCGAAACGATCAGCACAGAAACACTGGTTAAGGTCAATAACGTTAAATTACGTTGACGCTTCTTAATGGTTTGAAGCCCTGTTTCCAGTTGCTGCGGATTTAGCGCATATTCATCAATGGGAGGCAAAGACATACTCCTTCAGATTATATTTTCACCTCCCTCACCGTTTATGAAGAAGGGTTTGAACCACTCGATTCAATTACTAAATGATTCAAATTATTTTGTAAGGCACGAATACGTGTCGTCGCTTCTTCACGCTTTTGTACACCTTCTTTCTGAATTTGAATCACATCATTAACGGTTTTAATGAGGGTATTTTGCACATGTTCAAGTGTTTCGATATCAATCACTGAACGCTGATTGGCTTTCGCTGTATCGACAGAGTTTTGATGCAACAAATCTGCATTGCGTTTTAACAGGTCATTGGTCGCATCATCAATGCTATTTGCCAATTGCACGCTGTTCTTTTGTTCTTGCAATGAAATCGCCAAGCTAATTTGGTTTTTCCAAGCCGGTAAGGTGATATTTTTAATAGCATAAAATTTATCAACCAACATCAAATTGTTGGATTGAATAATACGAATCATCGGCAAGGTCTGCATCGCAGACTGTTGCAAGATCTGTAAATCACTCACACGTTTTTCAAGATTATTTGCCAAATGATTGAGGTCATAGATTTTTTGCGTAGTGGTTTGATCTTGAACTTGAGTGGTTAAGCTTGCAATTTCCTGTTGAATTTCTTGCTCTTTCAACTTACCTGCGGCGATATACACCCCTAATTGTTTATATTCGTCTTGTACGCCTTCAAACATTTTATCTAAGGTATTTACACGCGCTTTTAAGCCATTTTGCGAAGTTTCAATTTCTTTAACCAAAGCATCAATTTGCTCTTTGGTGGTATTAAAGTGCTGATCAAAACTTTGCTTGGCACCTTTAAATTTGCTGAGTAAACCACCAAAAAATCCTGAGCTTTTAGATTTATTTAAAATGCTCGTGGTATTCAATTGCTGTGCGACTTGTACCACCTGATTGAGCTTTTGACCTGTCGCATCTAGATCTTTATTTTGCACCAAATTTAATAATTCATCGGTATAGGTCGACGTCTTGGTGGCAATGTTTTTACCATATTCAGCAACACTATTATGACTTAAATCTGCCAATTCCTTACGTGCAGCTTCGACTTCGTGAAAATCCGAAGTTTGTAAGCCAATTTCCTGCAAATTGAGTTGCTGAAACTTTTCTTCAGTCAATTCTTTGCTTACTTCAACGGGTAAATTTTTGGCATCTAAATCGGTCATAACTCACCTTATATTTCTAAGACTTAGAGGAATTCTCTAATGATTTTTTTAAAGTTTTAATCAAATTTTCACGGCTATTATCAAGCTTTTCCAATGAACTTGTCGAGTTACTTTGACGACTTTGTTTCACATGATATTGCCATGCTGGAATCAACACCTGCTGAGCTTCCTTATATCGATCTAATAATCCAAAAGAAAGCTGCTGAGAAAGCTGCATTTGTGTAATTGCAATATCATTACTGGCTTGTAAGGTTTGCAACGTATTCACCTTTTTTGATAAGCGCTCTGCAAAGTTATCAAGTGGATGCTGATTTTTCACAAACTGTGGGTATTCCAGCAAAAACTCTTCAGCCGCGACGATATAGCGTGCCATTTGCTCACGTAAGCCTTGTAGTTGATTAAAACGTGCTTGGGACTTTTGAATTTCTAACTGTAGTTTTTGGCTCAGATGATTTGCCCGATCAAGCAATTGATCTAGATTTTTATAATATTCAACTTGTCCTGAACCGTACTCCAAATCAATGCCTAACCATTTTTGCAAGGCATTAAATTTGCGTGTTTTTAAATATTTTTTTGAATTGGCTAAGGCTTGAATCAACTGCTCAATGGTTTGACTAAGTTGCTTCGTCAACTGAGGGTCAACACCATCTAGCAGTACCGACTGTGCTTGAATTAATTGATCTGCATAATGATTTAGACGATATTGATCGGTCAGTAATGGCACAAGGTCATTCCGCTTAATCGAAAGCACTTCCGCCCGATCTACCGTAATATCCTTTAACGGCACCAATACATCAATTTGTGACATAGCCAATTAAACTCAATAAAATCATTTTTATACTACAAGTTTTGCCATAAAAGTCTTGTAGTATTTTGCAAAAAATACATCTATTTCATCAGTCAAATTTCGCCATCAAATTCAACCGTTGCCTATAGATCCGCCAAAGCAGCCATACAGCATCATATGAATGGATATGATGACCTAAACAGATGAATTCAAGCTTAAGATACCCAAAGATTCAATCTAGATTTAAATTAAACAACTGACTCTACATGAATTATTATCAAAATTATCGTAAAATTTAATCCATATACTTTAGAACCAAATATTAGATCAATAATTTTAGAGGCTTAAATGGAACGTTTTTTCCATAACACAATGTATGCTGCACGTTGGATTCTGGCTCCCGTGTACTTTGGTTTATCCTTTGCACTGCTACTGCTCGCGATTAAATTTTTCCAAGAAGTCATTCATGTCCTTCCGCATATTTTAGAATATTCAGAAGCTGACCTGATTTTAGTCATCCTCTCTTTGGTCGATATGACTATGGTGGGCGGACTGATTGTGATGGTGATGTTTTCAGGCTATGAAAACTTTGTTTCGCAATTAAAAATTAATGAATCGACCAATCGCTTGAACTGGCTCGGCACCATGGATGCCAATTCATTAAAACTCAAAGTTGCAGCGTCAATCGTGGCAATTTCTTCGATTCATTTATTACGTATTTTTATGGATGCGAAAAACATCCCCAATGACAAAATCATGTGGTACATCATCATGCATTTAACCTTTGTTTTTTCTGCTTTTATGATGGGTTATTTGGATAAAATCAGTAAGCACTAATCTAAGTAAGGTCAATGAAGCCATTTGCTATAATGGCTTCCAGTACACGGTAAATTTATTTATTCATCAAGTTCACTCATTCGCCTTAAACGCTCAAGATTCAATATCACGATTTGTCCATAATTCCACGCGATCACCTGTGTTTGAACAAATTGCTGTAAATGTTTATTCAACGTTTGGCGTGAAATATTAAAAGACTCTGCAAATTCCTGCTGACTGAGTCTCAAAGGAATTTCCTGCCGACATCCATATTGTTCATAGAGTCGAATCAAATGTCTTGCGATGCGCTGCTCTAGCGTTGCCGTTCTCAAATAACGATTATGCTCAAACATCAAATACATACGTCGACTGAGAGATTGCACGACATTCCAAAGCGCCTGTGGATCACGCTGTAAAACCGCTAAAAACGTTGTTCCAGAAATGATTGCCACCTCGACATGTGTCGCAGCAAAATAATCATAATTCAACGGCTTTTGTTGTAAGACTGCGACAAAATTAAATACCGACTGGCGACGGATATAGTCATTTACAATCAATTCACCATTATTTTGCAACCAACCAATTTGTAGCGTACCTGAAAGCAAAATATTAATATCTTGCACGATTTGTTGTTGTTTTAAGATGTGCTGCTGTGCATGAAAACGTGAATATTTCACCTGTTGTACAAGCTGTTCTAAAGTCTGATCGCTAAAGCCCTGAAAGATGTCTTCATTACGCAAAATTTGCAACAAATGCTGTTGGGTGGTGTTCTTTTGATCGCTCACGTCTATAAAAAAATGCCTAAGATCTCATCGATCTTAGGCAAGTGCTGAAAAATGTAAAACCATTGTTTTTCACATTATTTATCTATTTTTGTGCTGTTTTAAATGACGCTCTCATACTTAAGATGCTTTCTCATAAATACGGCCTGCTTCTGAACGCAAGTTTGAAATGTCCGTGTTTTGTATATTCTTCAACACAGTACTCGGCTGACCATTTACATCGACAGGTACATCACCCTCAATGGTGACACGTGAGGCGATACGTAACTCATCACCATAGTCATTGATGGCACGATGCTACGTTGCACGATTGTCCCAAATGGCAACATCACCAACCGCCCAGCGCCAACGCACAATATTTTCCCATTGCACGATTTGCTCTTGAAACAGTTCAAATAAACGACGTGACTGTGCCGGACTATACCCACTGAAGCGTTTAAAGAAGTGACCTAAAACCAAACTTTTTTCACCTGTTTCAGGATGTACACGCACCAATGGATGCTCGGTTTCCACTTCTACCGCGGTACGGAATAAATGGCGATCTTCTTCATTGTACTGACCTTTCGGCGTCGCATAGTCATAACTGTTGCTATGCACAGCGCGTAATTGTTCCGCCAACTTTTGTAGCTCCGGACTTAAATCTTCATAAGCCGTCACGGTATTGGCCCAAACTGTATCGCCACCATGTTCAGGTGCAACTACATTTCTTAAAATTGTGGCTTTAGGATAATTGGGCAAAAACGTAATATCGGTATGCCACGAATCTGCGCGCCCACCACGTGAGTCAATTGACAACGTATGTGCTGTACCATCTTTGAGTGGCACACTTGGGTGATTCAACGGATTTCCTAAAAGTCGTGCAAAGGCTTCTTGTTCTAAATCGGTGAGATCTTGCTGTCCACGTACAAATACAACTTTATATTTTAATAGTGCATGATTAAATTCATCGACCACGCTTTTGTCTAAATTTCCAGACAACTGAATGCCAGAAATTTCGGCACCAATACGACCTGTTACAGGTTTTACTTCAATATGCTGATATTGATAGTCCGGATTGTAATGATTCGATTCTAATTGTGTCATAGGGCTCTACCTTATTCTTCAAATTATTAAGCAACGATGGTGTGGTTGAAATACAGTGTGCCGACTTCGTGCCCATGACTCTGTCAATTCTTTGACAGTTTTCCCAAGTTAAACTGCTATGGTTGTGATGAAATCTGCTTAACAACTTTTGCCGATTTCATATCTAAAAATGCGATATCGAAAAATAAAAAAAGCCATCAATATCGATGGCTTTGTGTGTAGATTTTATCTGTATATCGCTGCGGAATTATAAATAATCCCCTTCACGCTCAGGTTGATAAAGCACTTTAATGATTTTGACTTTCATGGAGTGACCATCAGGCTGCGGCCATTCTATTTCCTGCCCTTCAGCCAAACCTAAAATGGCAGCGCCCACTGGAGCCAAAACATTGACTTGGCCTTTATCGCCACGAAAATCATGCGGATAAACCAATGTAATTTCGGTTGCTTCTGTCGCAGGTGCAATATTAATGAGAACCTTGGCGTTCATACTCACCACATTGGCAGGGACATCTTGTGGAGCAACCACTTCAGCGCGCGCCATCTCATCTTCCAAATGCTCCATCGTCGGTGTCAGCTTTGACTGATGCTCCAACATGGTTTCTAAGCGATGTAAATCTTGTTCTGAAAGAATAATATTGGGTTTATTCATATAAAGTTCCTTTGCGACCTTGCCAGCAGATCTATAGCGATGGGCAAATTTTCTTGTTATCTCTTCTTCTGTTATATCAGAAATATAAATGTTTAGATAACTTTTGAATTTTTCTGATGACATAAAAAAAGCCCCCTTGAGGGGCTTTTCTCAAGTCTGTTTTATTTTGCGTAAACTGGGAATTTAGCGCAAACAGCAGCAACTTTTTCTTTCACTGCAGCAATTACAGCTTCGTCACCTTTGCTGTCTAGAACGTCAGCGATCCAGCCTGCAAGGTCACGTACTTCAGCTTCGCCAAAACCACGTGTTGTTACAGCAGGTGTACCGATACGGATACCTGAAGTCACGAATGGAGAACGTGGATCGTTTGGTACTGAGTTTTTATTCACAGTAATGTGAGCAGCACCTAACCAAGCATCGGCATCTTTACCAGTAATGTCTTGTTTGATTAAAGACAATAAGAACAAGTGGTTTTCAGTACCACCAGAAACAACGTCATAACCACGAGCGATTAATACTTCAGCCATCGCTTTAGCATTTACAACAACTTGCTTTTGGTATTCTTTGTATTCAGGAGCCATTGCTTCTTTGAAGCAGATCGCTTTAGCCGCTACAGCGTGAACTAAAGGACCACCTTGGTTACCTGGGAATACAGCTGATTGTAATTTTTTCTCGATTTCTTCGTTTGCTTTCGCAAGGATTAAACCAGAACGTGGACCACGAAGTGTTTTATGAGTAGTCGTTGTTGTTACGTCAGCAATTTGTACTGGGCTTGGGTAAACGCCAGCAGCAACTAGACCAGCTACGTGAGCCATATCTACGAATAAGTAAGCGCCAACTTTGTCCGCGATATCACGGAAACGCTGCCAATCAACAACTTGACTGTAAGCAGAGAAACCAGCAACGATCATTTTTGGTTTGTGTTCGTCAGCTAGACGTTCAACTTCTTCATAATCGATTTCGCCAGTTTCTGGGTTCAAACCGTATTGAATAGCGTTGTAAGTTTTACCTGAGAAGCTAACTTTAGCACCGTGAGTCAAGTGACCACCGTGCGCCAAGCTCATACCTAAAACAGTATCGCCTGGGTTAAGTAGCGCAAGGTAAACTGCAGAGTTTGCTTGTGAACCAGCGTGTGGTTGAACGTTTGCATAATCAGCACCAAACAATTCTTTAGCACGGTCAATGGCCAATTGTTCGATCACGTCTACATACTCGCAACCGCCATAGTAGCGTTTACCAGGGTAGCCTTCTGCATATTTGTTAGTAAGTTTTGAACCTTGAGCTTCCATTACTGCAGGTGAACAGTAGTTTTCTGAAGCGATTAACTCAATGTGCGCTTCTTGGCGAGCATCTTCATTCGAGATCGCTTGAGCTAATTCAGGGTCAAATTGAGCAATAGAGGTGTTGGCAAACATTAGCGAGGTCCTATTAAATTAGGGCTTTTAAGCCGTGCTAAGATTGGCGCGTATTGTAGCATGAAGTTTTAGAAATGAGAGAGGGAAGTTTGTGCTGTTTTTAAATAAATAATGCCCATGTTGAATCTGCACGAGCACTATTTAAGTCAAATCAACTTATTGATTTGGCATGAGAGTCTCTACATCTTGCACAAAATTTGCCAGATTATCGGTATAAATACTAATATGATCTGCTGTCGCTTGCTCACGATAGTCAATCGATGTTCCCGGCTTAGCAAGGCTAGTCATAAATTTAGTCGCATCTGCTGGAATGGTCTGATCGGCTTTACCTTGATAAATGATGATCGGCGTTTTCACCGCTGTCGTTAAAGGCTGTGAACCTTCACTCATAAATTTTTGGATTGGCTTTAAAGTTAAGAAATCATACTGCGTGCGTCCATAGTTATCCAAAGTCGTGTTCTGACTCGCATAACTGAGCATGTCATCTTGAATTAACTTGGTTAACTCACCTGAACACACTGTTTCAGCCTGAGGTGCAATCGCAGCCAGATGTCCACTAAATACTTTTGAATAATCCACACTGTTTTTATGCCCTTGCATACCTGCAATGATCTGCGCAGTAAAACTGTCTAAAGGTGCATAAATCATACTTTGCACGGTTGCAGGTTTGTCTTTGGCTAACTTCTCGCCTGCGTCAAGAATGAGCGCAAGATTATTTGCAGGTGCTATGGCAATCGTTCCCTTATAATTTAAGTCAGCACGCGATGCGAATTCAGCTGCACCTAATACGGCTTGACCACCTTGAGAATGTCCGATCGAAAGCCAATCCTTCGACACCGTTTTACCTTGATTGGTTAAGTAACTTCGAGCAGCGACAACGGCATCGGTAATCGAAAAGGCTTCACTTTTTAGATTCAGATAAGGATGGTTTTCACGTCCACTAGGTTCACCTAATCCCTCATAATCGGGTGCCACAACGACATAACCCTTTGCCAATAACATTTGCAATAAGTATTCAGTACCTTGCAAACCTTGTCGGCTCGGAGCGCATTTATCAGCCACACCTGTCGTTCCATGTGCCCAAGCCACAATTTTCCAACCACCTGCCGGAGCAACTGTTTTTGGGGTAAAGACTAAGGCTGTGGCTTGAACAACTTTGCCATCTACTCCTAGCATTTTATAGGTCATCAATCGGCTGTCTGCACTCACAGCAGGCATATTGTCTTGACTATAGGCAGTTGTAGTTACCACTGGATTTTTGATCTGATTGAGATCAGCGTTTGTTTCAGGATTACTAAATTGTTGGTCATTACTATCATTACCGCAGGCTGCTAAAAATAGCGCACTGCTGACAAAAACCGTTAAACGCAGCATTTTCATTCCATGATCCTTTTGTTTGTTGTTTTAAAGTCAATTTTTCATTGAAGATGAATCATTAAATACATGGAACAAACTTTTGTTCAAGCCTAATTTTCAAGCAATTGCTCTTATTTTAATTTATTGAAATAATCTTGAATTAACACTTTGTTTTAACTCGATATGGATTAACAGCATTCAAATAAATCAGCCACCCCGATCTCAGAAAAATGGCTGAACTTATATTTCTGATCATTGGATACAGATTGGGCTATTTTTCGGAGGTTAAAGCAAAATGTAAAATCAACAAAAATGCTGTACCCCCTGCCAACTACACAAACATATGCACAAAAGTAAAGCCGAAAAACCACCATGCCATTGATCGTGAACATACTCTAGTGCTTAATCCACTTAGCGACATTTTTGGATATCACGATGGACAAAAGCCTTTAAAATAAGTCGATTTAGAAGATGGTTTAGCTTTATCCCGCTGTAAAGGTTTTATTTCGGCAGATGCGATAAAAGCAGATTATTTAAACACTGCGCAGCCATCTTCATAATATTCCTACAAATAATCACAGCATGGGTTTGTCAGTGTGGATGTGATCATGTACATTCATAAACATTATTCAACATGCTGGAACTGGACATGCAAGCCATCATTCTCGACACAGAAACCCATACACTAAATGGACAACCCATCGAGATTGCCTATGCTCCAATTCAGGTGGCAGATGCCAAAATTACCCTAGATAAATCTAAAATTTTTGATCAACTTTATCGTTGTGATGAAGCAATTTCTTTTGCAGCAATGGCTGTACATCATATTTTAGAATCAGATCTTGAAGGTCAGCCCCACTACAGCAGTTTTGAACTCCCATCAGAGACGACATATATCATTGGGCATAATATCGACTACGATATTCGAGCGCTCGAAAAATGCGGTGTAGATGGTTCAAAAATTAAAGCCATTTGTACCCTTGCCCTTGCTCGTCGAGTTTGGCCTGATGCAGAAGCGCATAATATTTCTGCCTTGATTTATATGATCACCAAAGGCAGTGAAAAAGCACGTGAAATGATCCGTAAAGCTCACCGCGCAGATATGGATATCATTTTAACTGCCAATATTTTGATGCATATTGTGCATCACTTAAAAATCAACAGCATCGAAGAATTATACGAAGCTTCGGAAGATGCTCGCATTCCACGCAGTATTAATTTTGGTAAACACCGTGGTACCGCAATTGCAGAATTACCTGCGGACTATGTGCAATGGCTATTACGTCAAGATGACTTAGACCCATATTTACGCAAAGCTTTAGAAAACTCTGCTGTCATTACTCTATAAATCATTGATTGTTTAATATTTTCTTAATATTACTGTCATTATCACTGCATAGGATTGCCTTAATTCTTTTGAGCTATGGAATTAAGGCATGTTCAACTATCAAAAAACTGAGCTGGGTTTTCAAACTTTAAAAGACCGACAGCTCGCATTAAATGCTAGACAACGTCGTCTGCTACTCTTAATTGGTAGTGATGACTTTAACCAAATGCCAGTGCATTATCAGCAGCGGATTGCTGAAGCGACATTGCTCGAGCAACTGATGGATCTTGGGCTGATTCAGCCAATTACAGCACATGATCATCAACGCCTTCAAAAATCCGATTTTTCTGCTTTTAATACTCCTAAAATAGCGCCTAGCAATACGTCCGATCTCAATACCTTTAGCCCTGCATCCGATCTCACAGCGCAAAAAAATGTGACTTTTAATGAACATTCAATGCCTACGATGGAAGTTCCTCAGACTCAGACACAGTACGCACTGACGCCCCCCCTACCAATGGATGCGATGAGCTCTACACCCCATCAATTCAAACAAGCCACACCTAAAACTACGACAACGAACAATCCAGTATTGCCAGAAAAAACCGTTGATTTCATCGAGCATGATTTTGATGAGTTACAGAGCTTTATGTGCAGTTACTTACAGCGCTATTGTGGGCTTATGGCAAAAAAATTAATGCTTAATATTCAACAGGCCACGGATATTGCAGACTTAAAAGCCTGTCAAATGCAATGGATCACCTGTCTAAATGAATCCAATATTCAACCTAAACTCTTACAACATGCATTACAGCAAATTAATTACAGTCTAAAAAATCTGCAACAACTGGTTTAACTTAGAGACTTTTCCTCACTTCTCATTCAAAAAACAACTTAATGAGGTGAGTTATTTTTCAAGCATATCAATATAAGAAATTGAATTTTATTAACTTTATTGATTCACTTATTTCTTTTAAGGTTTTAACTGCTGTTTTATACGACCTTCCCCTAATGTCAATCAACAGTAAAAAATCGCAAGAATTAAACCGACCTCCCAGCGTTTGAGCATGTCAATGTCACAACAATTTTGTTTAGAATTTGATTCTTTCGATAATCCAATGCAACTCAGCAAAATTGGCAATTGGGTATTTACCTTCTTAACCTCACAAGACGAATTGCCTAATGTTCAATTGGCCATTACCTATGTCATGCCACGAAAAATTAGTGATGAATTACAGCCTAGACGTGTGGTCATTCAAAATACAGCCATTGAAACAATTTGGCGTATAGAACGAATTGAATGCTTCAACAGCCAAACGAACCAAGAACTCACCTTTACAGCAGCGGAACCACAAGCTCAATTGGTTTTAAACAGTATCATTGAGGAATTTGCCCGTTATGATGTCCCATTGGTATTCAAGCCTCTTTAATTTAAAGCGAATTCCAACTTATTTTTCATAAAGATTTAAGCTGTCTCAATGATTTAACCAAAGTTAGCTAGACAGACATTAAATGAAAAATAATCCATACAGATTATTATTGCTCAATTCGTATACACTATTCCTGCTCAATAATTTTTGACCATGGATAATAAAAATGAATTTAGCCAATTATTCTAATGATCAGGCACTCATCCTTTTCAACCTATATAGCAGCCTTGAACAATGTCTAGATGCGATTGGACATCTGCACCTTGGACCAAAACTGGTGCTGACCGATCATGATGTATCAAAAGATCATATGATCGTGCAACGTTTTCAAGCTGGGGTTTTAACTCAAGAAATCCAAGTGCGTAAACAAGATGTTGAACTGTCTTCTAGCAACCCAATGACACGCTATCAGTTACTGTCTTATATTTTGAATCAATTTAAAGCAGATCAAACAGCTTAAATTTCAATCTCTAAAATAAAAAACTCACCATTAAGGTGAGTTTTTTATTCATTCAATTTAAGCTTCTAAAAGCTTGTAAATACTGTCCGATTTTTGACTTTCAAAAAGTAATTCGATACTGGGTAGGATGATTTCACCTGCAATAATGATATGTTCAATGCGATGAAACAGCCCTCTTGAATCTTCTTCTGAAGGATTACGCACCAAAGCTTGTGCTTCATAAACCTGACTAAATTGGTCCTTTACCTTTATGTCAATCATCTGTGTCATGGTAATGTCTCTACTTGTTTTAATAATTGAATTTTTTATATCACACCTTTACGCAACAACCTGCTTTGTAAATGTTAGATTTCATGGCAATGTAAACTTATTTTACTTTAGTAAATATATATCAATAACATAGGTTGAGTATTTAATTATTGTTTGACAAAAACACTATATTTTCACATTTTGAAAGACATTAAAAAGCCCGCATTGCTGCGGGCTCTATGTTGGAAGGCTAGTGCTGATTTCTTGTCTGTAATATTCAAAAACATCTTAAAAATTACTAAACTCAACGAGCTGTCATTGATCCGTCCAACCTATTAGTAGCGTCTTGGTTATGACCTACTGTGATTTCAATATAGCACTTTTTTACCCCTTGCCAAGGGGGCGTGACATTTCTAAACATTTGATCAAATAAAATACAATTGATATTTTTTCAAAATAAGCGATCATAGCTCTGCCCAATGCATGTGAAAGATTTAAATAAATAGGCCATTAAAAATAAATTCAACACTATCAATCTATAAACATTCTTTTCTCTTACTTTTAATTCAACCTTTGACAACCCTTGCATTAATTTCTGACTTGAATTTTAAGTCTGATATCCATTTTTAGCATTGCTTAAAATACTAGTAAGTAAGATTGCCGTCTCAAATTAAAATCTAAGACAAAAAAAAGCCCTTGTATCACTACAGGGGCTTTTTTGAATTTGGCGGAAGCGGTGAGATTCGAACTCACGGAGGACTCGCGCCCTCGTCGGTTTTCAAGACCGGTGCATTAAACCGCTCTGCCACGCTTCCATGTGCGCCATAATACGGAGGTTTTATTCATCTGACAAGTAAAAATTACAACTAAACCTTTCAAATGAATATTGTTTCGCCAAATCCTTAAAGTTTAGCCGCGAGCTCCGCACCTTCACGTATTGCGCGTTTCGCATCTAACTCTGCTGCTAGTTTTGCACCACCAATAATATGGTAATTGGCAAGGGTTTTCTCACCCTGTTCGGGCATCAAATGCTTTACCGATTCCTGACCTGCACAAACAACGATCGTATCTACACGTAATAATTGATCATGCCCTGCATGTTCAACCCAAAGCCCTTCATCACTAATGGCTTTGTATTGAACACCACGCAGCATACGAACCGCATTTTTCTTTAATTGTGCACGGTGTACCCAGCCTGATGTTTTACCTAACCCTGCACCGAGTGCAGTTGTTTTACGTTGTAATAAATAAATTTCTCGAACAGGAGGTTCGAGCTCAGCAGCCTGCATACCGCCTTCTGTTACATAGTTTGGATTTGGATCAACACCCCACTCCCGCTGCCAATCCGCTAAAGGCATTGGTTGTGGCTGATGTGGTGGTTTGAGTAAAAATTCAGATACATCAAAGCCAATACCGCCTGCACCAATCACAGCAACTTTATTGCCCACAGCTGCGCCTTTCAGCACTTCTGCATAAGACAAGACATTCGGTGCATCACTACCTTCAATTTTTAAGCTGCGAGGAACCACACCTGTTGCAATAACAACCTCCTCAAACCCTTCACGTTCAAGTTGTTCACGGTTTACACGCGTGTTTAAACGCAAATCAACCCCTGTTTTTTCGATTTGAACTTTAAAGTAGCGAATCGTTTCGTGAAATTCTTCTTTGCCCGGAACGACTTTCGCCAAATTAAATTGACCACCTACCTCTGCACCAGCTTCAAATAGTGTCACCGCATGGCCTCGGCTTGCCGCTACCGTTGCAGCAGACATCCCAGCAACGCCACCACCGACGACTGCAATACGCTTCGGTTTTTTGGTCTTTAAATAAACCAATTCAGTTTCATATGCCGCTCGTGGGTTGACCAAACACGTCGCACGCTGATTTTTAAAAGTATGATCTAAACAGGCTTGGTTACAGGCAATACAGGTATTAATTTCATCGACACGGTTGGTCGCCGTTTTATTTACCCAAAACGGATCTGCCAAGAATGGACGTGCCATCTGCACCATATCCGCCTTGCCTGAAGCTAAAATTTCTTCAGCAGTATCTGGCATATTGATACGGTTGGACGCAATGACAGGGATCGCAACATGTTTTTTGACTTCAGCGGTATAATCCACAAATGCCGCACGCGGAACTGAAGTTACAATTGTCGGAATACGTGCTTCATGCCAGCCAATCCCCGTGTTCAACAACGTCACACCTGCTGCTTCCAAAGCTTTGGCAACAGTAATGACTTCAGCCATGGTGTTCCCATCATGGACCAAATCGAGTAATGACAAACGGAAGCAGATAATAAATTTCTCACCCACTTCAGCACGTATCGATTTCACAATATCAACCGCAAGACGCATACGATTTTCAATCTCGCCGCCCCAACGGTCAGTCCGTTGGTTGACATGACGACTTAAAAATTGATTCAGCAAATAGCCTTCTGAACCCATGATTTCAACACCGTCATAGCCCGCTTTTTGAGCTAAGCTTGCGCAGCGTACATAGTCGTCTATCGTGTCTAAAATCTGTTTATCACTCAATTGACGCGGTTTAAAAGGTGAAATCGGAGATTTTATCGGACTCGCTGACACTGCAAAAGGCTGATAGCCATAACGCCCAGCATGCAAGATTTGCATTAAAATTTTGGCACCATGCTTATGTACGGCATGCGTCACCAAGCGATGCGGAGCGATATCACCTAAAGTATTCATGGTACCGCCAGCAGGTAACAGCCAACCTTGACGGTTTGGCGAAATACCGCCTGTAATAATCAGGCCAACACCACCTTTCGCACGCTCACCAAAATAAGCTGCCAATTTAGGATAGTTATAAAAACGATCTTCCAGCCCACTATGCATGGACCCCATCACGACACGGTTTTTAATCGTGGTAAAACCCAAATGTAAAGGCTTTAAAATATTTGCATAGCTAGTCGTTGTCATGCTGAATCCTTATTTTGGCTTTGCAACTTGTTGCATAACACTTTAGCGGTTTTTTTATATTTTGGGATGACAATTTAGAAAATATTCTTCGTTTTTATGGTCAATACCGTGTGACGCATAAATTATTCACTCATAAAAAAGCCGTGATATATCACATCACGGCGTGTTGTTTTATAAAGCATTATTTCCAATGTTTCAGCTTACTGGTTTGTCCAATCCCGACATTAAAGCTATTGGTTGGATCCAATTTTTGATAATGATTTTTTAATGCAGGCTTGGCCACATACAAATGCCCAACATTGTGTTCCGCAGGATATTCAGCACCACGATCATCGAGTAAATGCCACATTGCATGTTCCATTGCCAAAGGATCTACCCCTTTTTTCACAATATAATCTTGATGAAAAACATGACAAAGAAAATGTCCATAATAGAGTTTATGGATAATTTGCTCATCCATGGCTTTCGGTAAAGTTTCGACCCATTCACGATCATTGCGACGTAATGCAATATCCAGTGCAACAATGTCTTCCACTTCTGAATGATGCGTATCACGATAACGAATGGCAGCTCCTGCCACCGCAAAACGATGTAAAAATGCCTTACGACCTTCTTCATCCGTACATTTAAAATAATTGCCTGAGGTTTTATCTAAAAAATACGTTTTCAAATACGCATCAACTTGATCAACATCCTGATTTTCAATACGAATCATCAAATGATGTTCATATAAATCACGAAATTCATTCATACGTTTTGGCAAATGATTCGGCAAAAATTTAGTCACCAGCTGCAAGACTTTATCCGAAAAACCTTGCAAGCCCAGTTTTTCTAAATAGCCATCGACTTTATCTTTCATGGCAAAAGCAGCAGGAACTTTTGCAGTGCCAAATTTTTCAATAAATACAAAAGAGTCTTTGCCGTACTCAGCCCCAATATCATATGCCACGCGATGAATGTACTCACCTGCAATCGGGAGGCGTGCAAGATCTTTTAATAGAAAACGACGAATTTCTGTTAAATCATCTTGCGAATTGGTTCCCACATAAAACACCTGACTAGGAATTTTTTCAAAGGTATCTAAACGTACTGCAAAGACGCAGACTTTACCCGCTGAACCTGATGCTTCAAATAGTCGACTCGGATCTGCATTAAAACGTGCAGGTGTATTTTCATCGACTTGTTTAACATCATGTGAGTAGCGTTGATCTGATGCACAGCAACTTGAATTATTCACAATGTCATTGATTTGATAATTTTTATTTTCCAGCGCTGTGAGGATTTCTTCAGGCGTATTGCCAAGATTGACACCTAGATGATTGACCAACTCTAACTCACCTGACTCATTCACTTGTGCATACAGTGCAAGCTCTGTATAGGCAGGACCGCGGCGTACCAAAGCCCCCCCTGAGTTATTGCATACGCCGCCCAAAACCGATGCGCCAATACAAGAAGAACCAATCACCGAATGAGGTTCACGATTATATGGCAGCAAATCTTTTTCAAGTTTGTCTAATGTTGCACCCGGTAGACAAATCACTTGCTTGCCTTCATTAATCACTTGGATGCCAACCAAACGGCGAGTACTTATCAGCACCACAGGACGGTCATAGTCATCACCAAAAGGCGTTGAACCACCTGTCAAACCAGTATTGGCGGCTTGCATAATCACAATACAATTTGCATCTACAGCAGCTTGCAACACATGCCATTGCTCAAGTAATGAGCCCGGTGTAACCACAGCCAAGACTTTCCCTGCACCGTAACGACGACCTTGGCGGTATAAACGTGTATCTTTATCTTCAGTTAAAACGTGTTGCTTACCGACGATGTTGATGAGGTTTTGAATGGTTTGTAATGATTGAGTTTGCATGCTCGTAGAATTTTCCATTTTCAATATTTTCTCTCCTTGATAAAGAGGAATAGCATTGTTATGCAATGAAAAAATATTGATTTAAATAATTTTAAACAACGTAGGTTTATTTGCACATATCAAAAGTTTTTAGTCATTGTTATTAAAATCTATAATGAATATCCCTTCTCCCTTTGGGATGAGTAGCAACGCTACGCAAGAGGGTTAGGAGAATTATTCAATAAACACCTCTCCCTAACCCTCTCCTGCAAAGAGAGGGAACTTTCATTGCTAATTTTTTTGATGACGAATAACTTTCCCAAGAGATCTATTCAAAAAATCACCCAGCCAACTCTTTCTCTAACTTCACCAAACAATCAGATGTAATATCCGCAATGGTTTTTGCACCAGTTAAGGTCATCGCAACACGCATTTCTTTATCAATCAGTTCTAGAAGATTGGAAACACCTTCACCACCCGCTGCACCGAGCGCATAAACAAACGCGCGACCGAGCATACAGGTATCCGCACCCAAAGCCAGCATACGCACCACATCTAAACCATTTCGAATACCTGAGTCCGCAAGAATTTTAATATCGCCTTTTACCGCATCTGCAATTGGCGGCAATGCACGCGCTGAAGATAAAACACCATCGAGCTGACGGCCACCATGGTTTGACACCACGATGCCATCTGCACCAAAACGCACAGCATCTTTGGCATCTTCAGGGTCAAGTATGCCTTTAATGACCATCGGGCCATCCCAAAATTCACGAATCCACTCAAGGTCTTTCCATGAAATAGAGGGATCAAAGTTATTGCCTAACCAGCCGATGTAATCTTCAAGCCCTGTTGGTTTACCCAAGTATTTAGAAATATTGCCCAAGTCATGCGGACGACCTAATAAACCCACATTCCACGCCCAGTGTGGGTGGAAACACGACTGCATATAACGGCGCATGGCTGCATTTGGCCCGCTCATTCCTGAGTGCGCATCACGGTAACGCGCGCCCGGAACAGGCATATCCACGGTAAACACTAAAGTTGAACAGCCTGCAGCTTTGGCACGTTCTAAGGCATTTTTCATAAAGCCACGGTCACGTAGCACATATAACTGAAACCACATGGGACGCTGAATCGCTGGCGCCACCTCTTCAATAGGACATACTGAAACGGTAGACAGCGTAAATGGAATGCCCTTTTTATCTGCAGCAACGGCTGCTTGAACTTCGCCGCGGCGTGCATACATCCCTGTTAAACCCACAGGTGATAAAGCCACAGGCATCGATAAAGTTTCATTAAACAGTTGGGTTTCTAGACTCAGCTGTGACATGTCATTTAGCACACGTTGACGCAACGCTATTGTTGATAAATCTTCTACATTACGCTTTAAGGTATATTCGGCATACGCCCCGCCATCGATATAATGAAATAAAAATGGCGGTAAACGACGACGTGCCGCTTCACGATAGTCATTGGCAGAAGAAATAATCATGCTTATATCCTGTTTAATCGACTGGCACGCTGACGACGAGCTTCTTCTTCATCAATCATACGCACCTGTTGTACTACAAACTCAATGTGTCCACAGACTGCTTTACGTGCAGCTTCAGGATCACGACGTTCAATTGCATTCATGACTTGAAAGTGCTGATCATGCAATTGATCAAATCGGTGTGCTTCGCTATAAACTTTTCGACGACCTAAAACGACATTAAATTGCAACAGATCAAATAGACCACGCATCATCTGAATCAACACTAAATTGTGTGAAGCTTCAGCAATCGCCAAATGAAATTTGGCATCTGCACGCGCTGCTTCATCGTCATTGCCTAAAGCCTGAAAATGATTAATCTGATCATAATAATGTCGGATATGTGCCAAGTCCTCTGCTGTAGCACGTTGTGCCGCATACCATGCAGTACCACCTTCCAAAATAATGCGCGCCTCTTGCACATCAAAACGGTAGGCAGGGTCTTCACTAATCAAACTGCTGATGGGCTGCACAATTTGATAACTCGACCAAGTCGCTGGTAATTGCTTTAAAAACGTCCCCGCACCGACTTTACTGACCAACACGCCCATGCTGGTCAATTGAGAAATCGCTTCGCGTAAAGAGGTGCGTGAGACGCCAAGTTGTTCACACAGTTTCCGTTCAGCAGGCAGACGATCTCCAACTTGCATATTGCTTTCTTCAATCAATACACGAAGACTTTGAACAGTTTTATCAGAGACTTTCATCTGCTTTCCTTAACGTTGTTACACAATGCGTGTTATGGAATCATCCAAGGGAACACATAAGCTTGTAGGGTGATTAAAATCCCCATCATGATTGTGAACGTTATACTGTGTTTTACGGTAAAACGGAATAAATCAGACTCTTTACCCACCAAGCCAACTGCCGCACATGCAATTGCAATTGACTGCGGAGAAATCATTTTTCCAGTCACACCACCACTGGTATTGGCAGCAACAAGTAATACTTCTGGTACACCAATTTGCTGTGCCGTGGTTGCCTGTAATGCAGCGAATAGCGCATTGGCTGACGTATCTGAACCCGTGAGAAATACACCAAGCCATCCTAAAAATGGCGAGAAGAAGGTAAAGGCTTGACCTGTATGCGCAAGTGCTAATGCCAAGGTCGAAGACATACCTGAATAGTTGGCGATAAATGCAAAAGCCAAGACCATCCCAATCGAATAAATTGGAATTTTTAATTCATTAATGGTTTCACCAAAGGTCAGAATCGCGTCTTTCGGCTTCATTTTTAAGAAAATAATGGTAATGATCGCAGCAATGACAATTGCCGTACCTGTTGCCGAAAACCAATCAAATTTATAGATGGCATCGTAGTCCTTCATTTCAGGTACGACTGGCGGCATCTTTTGAACCAATTGATGTAAAAATGGCACTTTGATCGAAATAACCAAATCATGTAAGGCACCGTCTTTAGTAAATAAATCCTTAAACGGTTTAATACTCCAGATCGTAACCATCACCGTTAAGATCGCAAATGGCGACCACGCTTTTGCAATTTGACCCAAGCTATATTTTTGCTGTTTTTGTGCAGCAACATCTTCACTCATCGTCGCATCTTGATCTGCAAAGCGGAAAATATGTTTAGGCTGCCAATATTTAAATAAAATCGTTAATGACACTAAAGAGGCAATCGCCGCGGTAATATCTGGTAATTCAGGACCAACAAAGTTCGACGTTAAATACTGTGCAATCGCAAAGCTACTCGCCCCAACAACCACCGCAGGCCAAGTTTCTTTCACACCGCGCCAGCCATCCATAATCGCCATAATCCAAAACAGTACAATCGGCACCATAAATGGCAGCTGACGGCCGACCATCTGACTGATTTCCATCGTATCAACACCAGACACTTGCCCAGCAACGATAATTGGAATACCCATCGCACCAAAAGCCACTGGCGCAGTATTTACGATCAGACAAAGACCTGCCGCATATAAAGGCTTAAAGCCTAAACCTACCAATAGTGCTGCGGTAATCGCCACAGGAGCACCAAAGCCCGCCGCACCTTCTAGGAAAGTACCGAAAGCAAAGCCGACTAACAGCATCTGTAAACGTTGATCTTCAGTAATGGAAAGTATCGAAGAACGGATGATGTCAAACTGCCCTGTTTTGACTGAAATTTTATACAGGAACACCGCACCAATAATGATCCATGCAATCGGCCATAAACCGTAGAAGAAACCATAAACCATCGAAGCCAATGCCATAAGCGCAGGCATGTCATAGGCAAATAAAGACACCAACAGTGCCAGTACAACGGTGATCGTACCTGCCACACTGCCTTTTAAACGAAATACAGCAAGCGCCAAGAAAAAAAAGATAATCGGAATGAGCGCAATTAAACTTGATATCCATATATTCCCCATTGGGTCATATATTTGCTGCCATTGAAGCATTGTCATCTCCTTGAAATGCTTACTAAGATTTAATTATTGAGCAAGATCAGCATGTGGTCTTTTTATACTGGTAAGACCAATATAAATATTAAACACATAAAAACTTATACTATTGCTGAAATACTCCGCAATTTTTAATTATTTCAACTCAATCATTCAAGCTTTTCTTGTTTTTGGTATGACCAATATTTAATGCAAAAACATTATTTTCCAGTTTAAATTTTTAACAATAATTTTTAAACACCTGTTTTATATTTATTATTTATAACTAAACTTTAGAAAATATACTTTAGTCTAATAATAAAGCTTTGTTTGACCTCAGTCTCATTTCAATGAAAAGTATAAAAACCAAATCAACACCATATTGGTATGACCATTTATTTAAATCAAATAGATTTCTTTATATGTGCAACCTATTTCTTTCAGAAAATGCCTTTTCCGCCTGCAAAAACTGGATGAAGTATTCATCAATAGATTTCAACGATCATTTTTTTCTACCTCATCGCTTGTATCTCATGATTTTTTAGAAAAACCGTGCAGAAAAGTGCTACAATCGCGCACATATATGTATTCTTTCAGGCCACCCATTCTCGGTGCCTATATTTATATCGTTAGGATTAACAATGACTGATAATGCAACTATCTTGCAGAATGTCCCAGTTGGCAAAAAAGTTGGTATTGCCTTCTCTGGTGGTCTAGATACTTCAGCTGCGCTTTTGTGGATGAAACAAAAAGGTGCAGAACCTTATGCTTACACAGCAAACTTAGGTCAACCTGATGAAGACGACTACGATGCGATTCCAAAAAAAGCGGAAGCGTATGGCGCAGTTAAAGCTCGCTTAGTTGATTGTCGTTTACAACTTGCTTTAGAAGGTATTGCGGCTATTCAATGTGGCGCTTTCCACATTTCAACTGGTGGTATGCCTTATTTCAACACGACTCCTCTTGGTCGTGCAGTTACAGGTACGATGCTTGTAACCGCAATGAAAGAAGATGACGTAAACATCTGGGGTGACGGTTCGACTTATAAAGGTAACGACATTGAACGTTTCTATCGTTATGGTCTGTTGACTAACCCATCGCTAAAAATTTACAAACCTTGGTTAGACCAAACTTTCATTGACGAGCTAGGCGGCCGTGCAGAAATGTCACAGTTCCTGATCGACAATGGTTTTGACTACAAAATGTCAAAAGAGAAAGCGTACTCAACTGACTCAAACATGTTAGGTGCGACTCACGAAGCAAAAGATCTTGAATACCTTAATGCGGGTATCAAAATCGTAGACCCAATCATGGGCGTTGCGTTCTGGAAAGATGACGTAGAAGTAAAAGCTGAAGAAGTTTCTGTAACTTTCGAAGAAGGCTTCCCTGTTGCATTAAATGGCAAACGCATCGAAAACCCAGTTGAGTTCATTCTTGAAGCTAACCGTATCGGTGGTCGTCATGGTCTAGGTATGTCTGACCAAATCGAAAACCGTATCATTGAAGCAAAATCTCGTGGTATCTACGAAGCTCCGGGTATGGCACTTCTTCATATCGCTTATGAACGTTTAGTGACTGGTATTCATAACGAAGACACCATCGAACAATACCGTATTAACGGTCTGCGTTTAGGTCGTCTTCTTTACCAAGGTCGTTGGTTCGATTCTCAATCATTAATGCTTCGTGAAACTGCGCAGCGTTGGGTTGCTAAAGCAATCACTGGTACTGTGACTTTAGAACTTCGTCGTGGTAATGACTACACTATTCTAAACACTGAATCTCCTAACCTCACTTATGAAGCTGAGCGTTTAACTATGGAGAAAGGTGACTCTATGTTTAGTCCTGCTGACCGTATCGGTCAATTGACTATGCGTAACCTGGATATCACAGATACTCGCGCTAAATTAGGTATCTACACAAACTCTGGCTTACTTGCAGTAGGTACAGGTTCTGCAGTGCCTCAATTAAAAGACAAAAACAAATAAGATTTGTTGAGTCATAAAAAACCGCGCATTTTGCGCGGTTTTTTATTGCCGATTTCAGAGAAGTTCTCAATTTTATTAAACATTAAGCCACATGTGCTGAACGAATCGACTGATAGTAAATTTGATTCCGGCCTAATTGTTTCGCACGATACAACGCCTGATCGGCAATATTTAACAGTTCATCCTTCGTCATATTTTCAGCACGATATACCGTAATACCCAAACTAATAGTGACGTGATTTGAAACCTGTGATTTGGCATGTGGAATTTCTAAACGATCGATTGCTTTATAAATATTTGACGCTACCGCATAAGCACCATGCGCATCGGTTTCAGGCAATAAAACCACAAATTCTTCACCACCATATCGCGCTACAAAATCCATATGTCGAATGGCATTTTTAATGGTTTTGGCAATGGTTGAAATTACATCATCGCCTTTTTGATGACCGTAGAAATCGTTATAGTTTTTAAAATGATCAACATCGATAAATAGCACAGCAAGCGAGGTGTTATTACGTCGAGATTGCTCATAAAAGGTATCGAGCATTTCATCAAAAGTACGTCGATTTGAAATCTTGGTTAATTCATCATGCTGACTTAAATGCAAAAGCTCTGTGGTATGAATACGATGGATTTTTTCACTAATATCCGCGCGCAGCATATTCAAAAAAATCATCCTTTCACGCGCACAGAGCATCTTACTGATTGCAAAACCCAATACACAGCTTCCAATCAGTACACGCCCCAACACCATCATATCAAATTTCACTTCTAATGAAAAAAGCATCAACATGGTGACCACAGCAGCCAACAAGCCAGACATCAACATTTGGACCGGTTTCACCCCCGTCAAAATGTAGCTCAAGATGTAAATCATACAAAGGATCATCATGGCCTGATGTTTAAGTGCTTCGGTATACACGGTCATGGTGAGCCAAGACATTGAAATAACTGCCCAAAACACTACAAACATACTAGCATGTGAAAAATAAGGCTTCAGACGGTCGTAACGAGCAAAGGCATATAAAGTCAGAAGACACAGCGCACCATTGAGCTGTCCAAGCAAACAATGAATAAAATCATGCACAAAATGCTGCTGATCAATAATCCAGTAATCTCCGGGAATGATCAGCATGGTGAGCACAAAGTAGATCAACACCCCCATCCAGAAAAAATGACGTATGTTGGTTTGCGCACGATCGAGGTTTAAAGTCCAAAATTGGGTTTCCAGTTTTTTAGGAAACATTTCCCCTACACGACGAGTTTGCCGTGTAATCAGTTCCTCTATTTTTTCTTTATCGTATTGCAACTTTGCAAGGTTATACTTGTATTCCATTTCCAAGCATTTATCTAATTCTTTTAGTCATTTAAAAATACCACAGTTTTATTCTTAATTTATATCTGTTCAGTCATTTGTACAGAAATCTCGTTACCATTTTCACATTATTTGCATTATCATTTGTTTTATTTCCAAGCTTGGAATCGCTGTGAATACGATTACTCTTCTTCAGCCAGATGATTGGCATGCACATTTACGTGACGGTCTAGCCCTAAAGCGTACAGTTCCTGATTTAGCACAACAATTCTCTCGCGCGATTTGTATGCCAAACACCGTACCACCGGTAAAAACCGTTGAAGAAGCAAATGCATACCGTGAACGTATCATGGCACATGTTCCTGAAGGCGTTCACTTTGACCCGCGTATGGTGCTCTATTTCACAGACAACACCCCTGCAAGTGAAGTTAAAAAAATTAAAGAGTCTGAGCATGTTAATGCCATTAAGCTCTATCCAGCGGGTGCAACCACGAACTCAGACAGTGGTGTCAGTGATATTAGTAAAGTCTATGGTGTGATTGAGCAACTCGAAGAACACCAAGTGCCGTTACTGTTACATGGTGAAGTGACACATAACCATGTGGATATTTTTGACCGTGAAAAACGTTTCCTTGATGAAGTGCTTTCTCCACTGTTAAAACAGTTCCCTAAATTAAAATTGGTGCTAGAACACATCACTACTAGTGAAGCTGCGCATTTTGTATTAGAACAAGACCGTAATGTGGCTGCGACAATCACACCGCAACATTTATTGTTTAACCGTAATGACATGTTGGTGGGTGGCATTAAGCCGCATTTCTATTGCTTACCGATTTTAAAACGTCAAACCCATCAGCAAACTTTGCTTGAAGTCGCGACCAGTGCAAACCCTAAATTTTTCTTAGGTACAGACAGTGCACCTCACTCAAAAAATGCTAAAGAAAATGCATGTGGCTGTGCAGGATGTTATAGTGCACCAACAGCAATTGAGCTATACGCTCAAGCATTTGATCAAGTCGGTAAAATCGACCGTTTAGAAGGTTTTGCAAGCCACTTTGGTGCAGACTTCTACGGACTCCCTCGAAATACCAATACCATTACCTTGGTAAAAGAAGATCAAATGATCCCTGAAAGTTTAGACTATTTGGATGGCGAAAAAATTATTCCGTTGTATGCGGGTAAGACCATCCAATGGAGAAAAGTGTGACAGATGAAACTCGACCAGTCATTGGTCAACGTTTCCGTGGATTCCTACCTGTTGTTGTCGATGTCGAAACAGCAGGTTTTAATTCACAGACCGATGCCTTACTGGAAATTGCAGCTATTCCTATTGTGTATGATGCAGAAGGTAATTTTGTACCGGGTGAAGCCCACCATGCACATATCAATCCGTTTGAAGGTGCCAACCTTGACCGTCGCTCACTGGATTTTATTGGTGTAGATCCATTTAATCCGATGCGTATGGCCATGGCTGAAGATGAGAAATCAGCATTAAAACGTATTTTTAAGTCAGTGAATGAAGTACGTCGTCAACAAAACTGCACTCATGCTGTTTTAGTTGGTCACAATGCCCATTTTGATTTAGGGTTTGTACAGGCAGCTATTGCACGTACAGGAACAAAAAATCAAAATCCTTTCCATAGTTTTTCCGTATTCGATACAGTGACTTTGAGCGCTGTAATGTTTGGACAAACTGTGCTGGCAAAATCATGTATTCAAGCTGGTATTGAGTTTGATGGTAAAGAAGCACACTCTGCACTTTACGATACTCAGAAGACCGCAGAACTGTTCTGTTATATTTTGAACAAACTCGGCCCTCACCTACTTGACACTATGATGGCGGATCAATAAGATACCGCCATCTTCTAAACGTCCCTATCGTCTAGAGGCCTAGGACATCGCCCTTTCACGGCGGTAACCGGGGTTCGAATCCCCGTAGGGACGCCAATTTTTATTCAGACTTTCTCCAAGCTGAATATTCAAGTCTATTGAATACACATCACCACCTCTACTGATTAGTTAAAATTTTCATTCACTGAAATCGCTGTGTATTAAAAAAACACCTATTGCAAATAATTCTCATTTCTGTTGATTATTTTTGTAAAGTTAATGATAATCGCTATCGTTTTTATCTGCATAATTATTGACAGCCATGCGCTTTGCCTATTCTCCTCTTAATATCGCAATTTTGACTGCTTTAGCATCTCAAGCTTATGCCAATGAAATTGATTCAACTCAAGTTATTCAAAGCAATAACCTCAAAATGACGCCGATTGAAGTTGAAGTCAAAGCCAAGCAAGAAGTAGGTAAAACCGTATACATCAAAGAAGATTTAGAAAAAACGCCGAATAGCTCGAAAAATATCACAGACTTTTTAAAAGTTAATCCAAATGTGCAGTTTAGCCAAAGCCAAAATGCTTCTGGATCTCAAGCAGAACTTAAACCAGCAGAAATTTCAATTAATGGAGCACAGACATTTCAAAACAACTTTATCATCAATGGGGTCTCTAATAATCTACTCATAAACCCAACAGATTCCGACTCAAATACCATGCACAGTTTTGGAACTGGGTCACAAGCTATGGCTGTCAACACAGATCTACTATGTTCGCTTGAAGTCTTAGATAGCAATGTTTCTGCAGCTTATGGTCAATTTACAGGTGGCGTAATAAGCGCAAAAACATGTGCACCAAATACTGAAATTGGAAAAATACATGGTTCAATCACCTACGATTACACCGAAAGTGATTGGGCTCGATACAATATTATTAGCCAAAAAGAACAAGATTTATTTGAAGAACCGAGTGAAACCAATCAAAAAGAATATACAAAACAAGGCCTAAGCACAAATATCTACGGAAAGCTTTCAGAACAATGGGGCTTTAATAGTTATGCATCAAAAAGAACCTCGATTATACCTGTTTTAAGTGGTTTCGATAGCCCTAAAAAAATTGATCAGGAACGAAATAACATTAATCTTGGAACAACTTTGTTCTACTCACCTTCAGAAACAACTAAAGCTAAATTTGGCTTCGATTATGGGATCTTAGATAGTCTAAATTATGCAGATAGTCGCCGAAATTCAGAAAGTACACTTGAAACCGAGACCGTAACCTTATTTTCTGAACTCGAACACCGGTTTGGCCCAGCAACACTCACTCATAAACTCAATTTCCAGAACTCTGATAGTAGCCGCCAATCGGATAAAAATTACGGCTTGATCTGGCATTTTGCCGAAGGCAGTAAAGATTGGACAGACTCAAAAACTGTTTCAGAAGGGACTATGCTAGGACAATTAGAGCAAAATCAGACTGCCTTAAGTTATGATGCCCAAGCTGCTTTCGATTTATTTAAAATAGGACAAACACAACACAATATACTGGCTGGCCTTGGTTACAGCCATGCAGAAGTTGATTGGAAACGTGCTTCAGATGTTTTGATCACTAATAGTAACTCAACAAATCTTAAAAATTTAGGCGATTACACTTGTTTTGCAGATGACTACCTATGTGATTCCAACTCTACTATACAGGGATGGACTGGACAATATTTTGCATCAGCATCAATTTATAAAGCTGGTGAATTCTCTGCACAACAAGACCGTTTCAATGCATTTATTGAAGACAATATTCAGTGGTCAGATTACGTTTCAACACGTTTTGGCATTCGTGCAGACTATGATTCTTTAAGCTCTAATTTTAATATTGTCCCGCGTAGTTCAATATCGTACAAACCTTTTAAAGATGACAGACTGCAAGTTTTAGCTGGATGGAACCGATACTATGGACAACAGACATTAGGCACAGAACTGAATGATGCAATTGGGGAGTTATTGTATAAGGCAACACGTTCAAACCCTGAAACTGATTGGGTTGAATCTATGACGAGTTCTTCAACATCTACACACCGCTCAAAACTTAAGACACCTTTTAGTGATGAAACAGTTTTCGGGATTAATAGCCAGATTAAGAACTGGGATTTAGGTCTAAAATGGGTCAATCGTAAGTATCAAGATGAAATATCCCGTAACCGTACGGATATTCCTCAAGACGGCTTCAATTTTTCTTATGAATATGCCAATGATGGACATGGTGAGGCAGACATCTATTCTCTGACACTAAAAAACCAAGAGCCTTTCAACATTGCAGGTACGCAACATTTATTTGCATTAGGTTTTGACTATAGTGAAATATTCCGTAGTTATATTGACTATACTTCTGAATATAAAGATGCCGACCAAGAACGCTTGATTTCTTATGACGGTAAAATTATAAAATGGGCTGACCGACCTGCGACAAATTTTAATCAACCTTGGACTGCACGAATTAGTTGGGATATTGCTTTTGATCCAGCTCCAATAAAAGTTTCGAATTTCTTTAGTTACAAAGATAGTTATGACGATATAATTTCTAATGGAAAAATCGACTATAACGATTCAAAAATTGACTCTTATGTTGCTTCAGAAATCAAACCAAAGTTTACTTGGGATATGCGTACAACGTATGACATTAATTTAGGTAAAGATTTAAAAGCCATTTTGGGTTTAACCATTAACAATGTAACGAATCGCGTAAATACATATGTAACTGGCGCATCAAGTACTTCTAGTACACCTCGCGTTATGACTGAAATTGGGCGACAATTCATTGCTGATGTCACTTTTAAGTTTTAATTATCCATATCAAGAGCGCTAAAAGCGCTCTTGTTTTTTATGAATCATATAATGAAAAAAATAATCCCACTCTTTGGCCTGTGCATAGTATATCTCGGTATCTTCATCTACATTTTTAGACCAGAAGCCTGCCTACCTACAAATCATTCAAATACTGTTGAGTAGGATCAAGCATACAAATCAAACAACATCGAATTAACCCAAAAAATTTTAAAACTGGGTGTTGAGCCAAATGCTTCAACCATCACGATCATGCAACAACGGAACTTTAAACAACACTACCCCGACATTTACCAAGTCATCCTGTCCAATCTAGAACAGAAAAACCGTAAACTTTAATTAATTACAGCCTGACTGGTTTTGTTTATACTTCAGCTTGATCTATTTTGATGTAAGAACACCCTATGTTTAAAAAGTTGCTCTTGGTTTTAGCCATCTTATTTCCATCTGCACTCTATCTGTATATTGTGAGCCGCGATGACAACAAAGCCCCTGTAGCTGAACAAACTCAAGTACCTGCAACTTCTGAAGCTGAGTATCAAACTCCTGACCATTAATCCAATGGTCAGCACTAAAGATTTAAATTTTAGATCAGTATTATTACATTATAAGAAAAATTCGATTTATCAATCATTTCACTGCATTCAATCATAAAATATACCTTTCGTTCAATTTTCTTTTCACTATGCAATCTCCCTCTGAACCTTCGCAACACTCGTCTGCTGAAGGTAAAAGTCCATCGCTTAAACGTGCGATGACGACTCGACACCTTGTGATGCTCTCACTTGGTGGTGCAATTGGTACTGGTTTGTTTATGGGTTCAGGTGAAGTTATTTCACAAGCTGGGCCTTTGGGCGCTGTACTTGCCTACATTATTGGCGGTCTAATCGCCTACATGGTTATGCTCTGTTTGGGTGAACTTGCCGTACATTTACCTGTTTCTGGCTCTTTTGGTGCTTTTGCGACAAATTATATTGGCCCGGGTACCGGTTATATGGTGTCTTGGATGTACTGGTTGGGCTGGTCTGCCACCTTAGGTACAGAATTTACTGCGGCTGCTATATTGATGCAGGAATGGTTTCCACAAACCTCTATTTGGTTATGGACACTGATCTTCGCTGCAGGTGTACTGATTTCTAATTTAAGCTCTACGCGTGCATTTGCAGAGTCAGAATTTTGGTTATCCATGGTGAAAGTTGCAACAGTGTTGATTTTCATCATCCTTGGTTTTACCTGCATCTTTGGTTTCGTGCCTTTCCAAGGCTATGAATCAGCTCCAATGTTCCACAATTTGACTGAACATGGTTGGCTGCCAAATGGTTTGTTCCCACTGTTTGCCACGCTATTGATCGTAAACTTTGCCTTTAATGGTACGGAGATGATTGGTATCGCTGCAGGTGAAACTGAAAACCCTGAAAAGAATGTGCCTAAAGCCATTCATGCTGCGGTATGGCGCTTAATCATTTTCTTTGTCGGCACTATTATCGTCATCAGTTCACTGTTGACCTATACCGATGCAGGTTTAAATGTCGGTGGACATGGCGGCTTAAGTAGCAGTCCATTCGTATCCGTATTTAACCTGATGGGCATTCCCTATGCAGAAGACTTGATTCGTTTTGTCATTATTACGGCTTTACTGTCTACAGCTAACTCTGGTTTATATGCTGCATCACGTATGATGTGGGCGCTGTCCGCACAAAAACAATTACCACGTGCTTTCGGCAAATTAAGCAAAACTGGTGTGCCTTATATTGCTGTATTGGTCACTATGATCGGTGGTTTACCGGGTCTATTGTCAGAACAATTTGGCGCAGATGTGATCTTCAAGAACTTGATGGGGATTGCCGCTTTCACCATGGTGATCGTGTGGATGAGTATTTGTTGGAGTCAATTTAACTTCCGTCGCCAATGGCTGAAACAAGGTCATAGCGTGTCAGAACTTAAATTCCGTACACCATGGTTCCCACTGGTTCCAATCCTTGGCTTTGTCTGCTGTACCGCAACAGGTTTAAGTATGGCTGCAGATCCTGAAATGCTTTCAGGCTTTATTGGATGCTTGATCTTTATGGCGGCATGTTATGCAGGTTATTATTGGTTATATCATAATCAAGATTAAGCTGATTTAATGATTAATCTTTAAAGCGAATCCAAAGCCATTGGGTTCGCTTTTTTATTTTCAAAGCCTTTCTTTTCTATAATTTATTAATCGTTGATTTATATGTTTAAATAACAGACAAATGAGCTGAGATTTAAATTTTTTCTTTGACTCACATCATGTTTATTCATACTATGACAGCACCTTAAAACGTCCCTATCGTCTAGAGGCCTAGGACATCGCCCTTTCACGGCGGTAACCGGGGTTCGAATCCCCGTAGGGACGCCAATTCTTCTGTCAGTTCTGACAAACTTAAAGTTTATTTATCTATAATTTATATTAATTGATTGCATCATCATTGCATTCTTCTCTACAATTACTCGCTTCATTATTTGATTCTCCTTTTTCTCTATGCAGTCATCACATTCTCCGAATGATGCTTCGCATCAGGGCAATTCTGCGCCGTTAAAACGCGCTATGAGTACTCGACATCTGGTGATGATTTCGCTTGGCGGCGCAATCGGTACTGGTTTATTTCTTGGTTCGGGTGAAGTCATTGCACAAACGGGGCCTGTAGGTGCCATTATTTCGTATTTTTTAGGCGGTATTATCGCCTATATGGTGATGCTTTGCTTAGGCGAGCTCGCTGTACATATGCCTGAATCTGGTTCATTTGGCGCTTATGCTAAACGCTATATCGGACCGGGTACGGGTTATACCATCACTTGGCTGTATTGGCTGACATGGTCAGTAACGCTAGGAACTGAATTTACTGCTGCTGCACTTTTAATGCAGGAATGGTTCCCAGACAGCTCTATGTGGATGTGGACCCTAATCTTTGGTGCTTTTGTATTCTGCTTGAATATGATTTCAACCAAACGGTTTGCTGAATCTGAATTTTGGCTAGCCTTAGTCAAAGTGATTACCGTTGTTGCCTTTATTATTTTGGGTCTATTGGCCATTTTTGGTGTTTTAGGCTATCGAGGCTATGAAGCTGCACCGCTGTTTAGCAATCTCACTGCACAAGGTTGGTTCCCTGAAGGCTTGTTCCCAATCTTCGCTACAATGTTGATTGTGAACTTCGCATTCTCTGGTACTGAGCTGATTGGTGTTGCTGCGGGTGAAACCAAAGATCCAGCGAAAAATGTACCTAAAGCCATTAACACGGCGATTTTCCGCTTGTTGATTTTCTTTGTGGGTACCATTGTTGTTATTACTGCATTATTGCCCCATCAAGAAGCTGGCTTATCTGCCGAAGGTGTAAGTAGTTCACCTTTCGTAACAGTATTCCAGCACATTGGTATTCCTTATGCAGAAGACATCATCCGCTTTGTGATTATCACAGCCCTACTTTCTGCTGCAAACTCAGGTTTATTTGCTGCATCTCGAATGATGTGGTCATTGTCCTATAGTAAGCAATTACCTGCGGTGTTCTCTAAAGTGAACTCACGTGGTATTCCTTATGTTGCCGTGATTGTGACCATGATCGGTGGTATGCCGGGCTTACTTTCTGAGCAATTTGCACCAGAAACCATCTTCAAAAACTTGTTAGGTGTCGCGGCATTTACCATGGTGGTGGTATGGATGAGTATTTGTTTAAGCCAATTCAACTTCCGCCGTCAGTGGTATAAAGAAGGTAAAACTGCAAAAGATTTAGCTTTTGCTGCACCACTCTTCCCAATCGTGCCGATACTCGGTTTTGTATTCTGTCTTATTACCTGTATTAGTATGGTATTTGACCCAGAAATGTTAACTGGCTTTATCTGCTGTATGATCTTCATTGTGGCGTGTTATATCAGCTACTACACCTTGTATCACAACAAAGATTGATCTGCGTTGTCATACCAAACACGATAAAAGAGTAACTTCGGTTGCTCTTTTTTTATGGCTATATTTTAATAAAAGTAGAATAAAAACTGGTCCGTCGATGAGGTGCAATATGCAGATCATCTTTATCCATGGCATGAATCAACAGCAACAAACTGCACGTACGCTCGAACAGCATTGGCTTGCACTGTTGTCTCAAGGCTTAAAGCAAAGCCATCAAGAGACTTTTTTATCGTATATACAGCACCATATGCGCATGCCTTTTTATGGAGACTTACTCACGCGTTATCATTTGCAGAATATGCTTCAAGCCAGCACCTTGACACCTCAAACGTGGCCACATTTTCCGTTTATCCATCGCACTGAACTCCCAGAAAAATCACCAAAAGTACTTGAGCATCATGCTGTACAAAATAATCTACCTGACATCACCCTCAATGATGCTATTGGATTAAGCCAATCAGTCAAATCGATCACTGCACTTGGCAAAGATCTTGTCCTACGCGATTTTGCAGTTTTAATGAATTATTTCCCAAAATTACATGCCACACTTTTGCATAAATTTTTGGTCGAAACTTATCTCTATTTATCCAATCCACACTTTATTCAGGCAGTTCATACTCGTCTGCATGAGCAATTACATCAAACGAAACCCACCCTGTTGATTGCACATTCGCTAGGTAGCGTGATTGCGTATCATTTTTTACTGTTACATCCTGAACTCAACATACAGCGCTTTATCACCTTGGGCTCACCTTTGGCTTTTCGTGTCATCCAAGCCCACTTACCTCAGCCTTTACAGCGACCTGATGCAATTTCAGGCGATTGGTTAAACTTTTATTCACATGATGATTTTCTCAGCGCTTTTCCACTGAGTCAGGCACCATTTGATTTTCAACCCGCCATTATCAACCAGCAAATTCAGACATCGATTGAACACCCACACGATATTGCTGGATATTTAACGCATCCAGAAGTTATTGCTACAATCTTACAAGTGTTGAAAAAACCGACATAAATAATGTATTTTTCAAACATTTTTAGCAAATTGTTTTAATTTTATGCACTCAACAACAAAAACTGAATTTATTTATAGAAAAGCGTTTGACACCCCCCGATTTTCACCCTAATATACGCCCACCTCTGAAACGTCCCTATCGTCTAGAGGCCTAGGACATCGCCCTTTCACGGCGGTAACCGGGGTTCGAATCCCCGTAGGGACGCCAATTTTCAGAAGTACATTTTATTAAGTCCCTATCGTCTAGAGGCCTAGGACATCGCCCTTTCACGGCGGTAACCGGGGTTCGAATCCCCGTAGGGACGCCATTATTTAGTCTAAAAACTTAGACTGAAATAAACGGTTTTAAAATTTGCTTTCTGTACTGTCCCTATCGTCTAGAGGCCTAGGACATCGCCCTTTCACGGCGGTAACCGGGGTTCGAATCCCCGTAGGGACGCCATATTCGAGTTGGTTTTAATCACTCATTAAAAAGCTCAAGCATTGCGACTTGGGCTTTTTTATTGCCTTAATTTCTAAATATTTCTTTTAAAAGTTTTGAATCATAAATGGCCTTAGGGGCAATCACCTGCTCATTCAGCGGAATATTTTGACCATAGCGCTGCCGCATTAGACGCTGGACTTCATTTTGTTTTAAATCAAATTGTTTCAGTTGTTGTAATGGAGAAAGTTCGATTCCTAAAGCATGCTGATAAGCTTTCCAAACAATTTCAGAACAGTAAATTGCACGGTCATCCCATTCAAAATATATATCATAGGGTTTGCCCAAGTACTTTTCCGCATGTTGCACCAGCTTCGTTTTCTGCTGCACATTTAAGGGTTGTTTGAGCCTTTTCACCACATAGTGAGCATTCTCCCCACGTGCGATCCATTGATTTAAAGCGGTATATTGCACAGGTTGAATAGCTTCAAGCACCCAGGTTTGGTTATTTTTATTTACGATCATGCCCATGTGACTATAGGGCGAATGTGTGGCCTTTTGAATGCTTAAACTTTGTTGTGACTTTGAGATATGAAAAATAATATCTCCCGTCTGAAATACGGACTGGGCATAGAGGGCAGAACTGAGCCCCGAAAGAATGACTATTAATATTAAAATTTTAGACATTTTTATTGTAAGCAATATTGATATGAATGAAGGCAACCATAACATGGATGTATGCCGATTGCCCTGATTCTAAAAATTCAATGATTGATTAAGCCGACTTACGTGAATTGACTTGCCCTTTAATGACCGCTGTTAAATTTCCTTTGAGATATTTAAAAAACACTTTTAAAGGTGAAAGTTTAGGATTTGGCTGTTTGCCTTCACCAATCGATTTAAACTGAGCGGCATACCAAATAATTTCCATAATCGCCATTTTATCAATCATCGGTATGCCAGTTTTAATTTTGTCCACACCGTAACGAACATCCTGCCCCGCCAATAAACGATCAGCCAAATCGACTTCAACAGCGAATGGACGTGCAATACCAATAAAATCACAAGCTCCACTGTCTAGTGCAGCATTCATGCCTTGCACGGTTCTAAACCCGCCGGTAACCATTAATGCGCATTTCACTTCTTTACGGATATTGTCCGCAAAATCGAGGAAATAAGCTTCACGAGCAATGGTACTGGCTTTACGTTTTTCTTCTTTAGCACCCGCCATCGCTGGCGCTTCATAGGAACCGCCCGAGATTTCAATCATATCAATCCCTGCGGAATCGATTGCCTTAAAGACCTCGATCACATCTGCTTCGCTAATCCCGCCGCGTTGGAAATCAGCAGAATTCAGTTTGACCGAAATGATAAAATCATCGGTCGTCGCTGCACGAACTGCCTTATAGATTTCAAGCAAAAAGCGCATGCGATTTTCATTTGAACCACCCCACTGATCTTGACGTTTATTGGTCAGTGGCGACAAGAACTGACTAATTAAATAACCATGCGCACCATGCAATTGCACGCCTTCGAAGCCTGCCTTTTCACAAATGTGTGCAGCACGTGCAAAACGCTGAATGATATCCAAAATTTCATCTTCACGAAGTTCGCGCGGTGTTCCAAACGTTGTGGCTAGCATCGGACTAAATGGTACAGCGGACGGCGCAACCGTTTCCTTATTCAAACCTTTTGGACATTGGCGGCCCGGATGTGAAAGTTGAACCAATTGCACCATGCCGTGCTTCTTGCCTAGCTCAGCCCATTGTGTTAACTGTGCTAAATCTCGCTCAGTTTCAGCGACAACAACACCAGGCTCATTTTTAGCACGAAAATCCACCATGACATTACCCGTAATGGCACAGCCTAAACCACCCTTCGCCCAAGCTTCATATAACCCAAAATGTAAGTGATTGGGTTGGCCTGCGGTATTGGCCAATGCTTCACTCATTGCACCTTTGATGATGCGATTTTTAAATGTGGTATTACGAATTTTAAAGCTTTCAGCTAAATGGCTCATGGCATTGTCCAAAATGAAATAATAAGTCCTGAGTATTTACTCTAAGTATTATTTTCTAAAGGTCAAGGATATTTTGACAATGACACTTGTCAAAATATCCATAAGTTTGATTTTAGTATTGGCTGGCTTCAATTAATTTACGGGTATAGCCCGTTTGTGGTCGCGTAAATAGATCTGCGGTGTCTTGAAACTCCATGACTTTGGCATGACGTAGTACCAACACTTTTTGACACAGGGCTTTGACCACGTGTAAATCATGACTGATAAATAAATAACTCATATTAAATTCTTGCTGCAAACGCCGTAATAGCTTCACGATGGCTTTTTGTGTCGTCCGATCAAGCGCCGATGTGGGTTCATCGAGAATCAGCAGTTTAGGACGTAAAACCAGCGCACGTGCCAAGGCAACTCGCTGTCGTTGCCCACCCGATAACTCATGTGGATAATGCTGCTTAAATGAGCTGGCTAATTCGACTTTCTGCAATGCTTCATCTATACGCTGTGCAATTTCATTTGCAGATAAATGCTGTAAGGCCAGACCTTCGCCAATGGTTTGCTCTACATTGAGCCGTGGATTTAAACTACTGAATGGATCTTGAAAGACAATTTGAAATTCACGACGTAAAGGTCTGAGCTGTTTTTCTGAAAGTTGATTGATGGCGTGTTGATTTAACATAATTTCACCATCACTTTCTATGAGCCGAGCAATAGCCAGTGCTAAAGAGCTTTTGCCTGAACCACTCTCTCCAACAATACCAATCGACTCACCTTCAGCCACTGTTAAATCCAAAGCTTCTACCGCAACGACATAATTTTTAATGCGGTTCAATAAGCCTTGTTTGACTGGGAACTTCACTCCTAACTGGCGTAATTCTAAAAGTGTCTGCGTTTGCGAAACCTGTATTGCTGAACCAAAATCATGGTCTAATAATTTTTTGGTATACGCCTGCTTCGGCTGCTCAAAAATTTCCTGAACACCACCTTGCTCCACCACTTGCCCACGATTCATCACAATCACATGTTCGGCATAGCGCTTGACCAAATTCAGGTCATGGCTAATTAATATCATCGCCATATTGCGCTGCTGTTGTAGCGACTTTAATAAATTTAAGATTTGCACCTGCAAAGTGACATCTAAAGCCGTGGTTGGCTCATCAGCGATTAAAATATCAGGATCTAAGGCCAATGCCATGGCAATCATGACACGTTGCCGCTGCCCGCCTGATAATTCATGTGGATAGCGCCTTAACTTATCTTCAGCATCAGGAATACCCACATCATTTAATAATTCTATAACGCGCTGCCGAGTTTTTGCCATTGACCATCCCTGTAACAACAGTGACTCACCAACAATCTTTTCAACCCGATGTAAGGGATTTAAGGCCGTCATCGGCTCTTGAAAAATCATGGCAATTTTCTGACCACGAATATGTCGATGCTGCTCAGGACTCAGTCCAAGAATATTCTGTCCATTCAGGCTGACGCTGCCTGTGACCTGCAGATCACTCGACAACAAACCGAGTATAGCTAGGCTGCTAATCGATTTACCAGAACCGCTTTCTCCAACAATGGCTAACGTTTCACCTGCATGCAATTTAAAATTCAGGTCTTCAACCAAGACCTGTGCTGCATGTGAAATATGTAAATGCTCCACCGCTAACACGATGGGAGGTACATTAACTTGATGATTATTGACGTCTAGGATCGAATGCATCACGTGTCGCCTCCCCAATGTAGATCAATAAAGACAGCACGATCGCTAAGGTAAAGAATCCAGATAAGGCAAGCCATGGTGCATTCAGATTGTTTTTCCCTTGAAGCAATAACTCACCTAATGACGCTGCATCAGGCGGTAAGCCATAACCTAAGAAATCTAGGGCTGTCAGTGCCGTAATATTTGCCGTGAGCATAAAAGGTAGCTGTGAAAGGCTGGAACTCATCGCATTTGGTAAAATATGCCGAAACATAATCGTACTATCTGTGACACCAAGACTTCGTGCTGCACGGACATAATCAAAATTACGAGCACGCAAAAACTCTGCACGAACCAAGCCGACCAAAGTGGGCCAGCCAAACAACAGCATAATGACAAAGAGCCAATACACACTCGGTGTAAACATACTGACTAAAATCATCACCATGAATAGCATCGGTAGTCCGCCCCAGACTTCTAAAATCCGTTGACCAATGAGGTCTATCCAGCCACCATAATAGCCCTGTATCGCCCCAACCATGATGCCTAATATTGCTGAAGCAAAAGTTAATGCAAAACCAAACAAGAGCGACACACGTAATCCATATAAAATACGCGCCAGCACATCACGCCCTTGGTCATCGGTACCGAGCCAATTTTGTGCAGTCGGTGCAGATGGCACAGGCACAGCCAGTTCTAAATTCGGTGTTTGATAGGAAAATTTAATCAGTGGCCACACAGCCCAGCCTTTCTCTTCAATCAGTTGCCGCACTACAGGATCTTTATAATCTGCCTCAGTTTCAAATACTCCACCGAATGCGGTCTCTGGATAGCTTTTTAGTACGGGTACATATAAAGAATCATCGTATTTAACCAAGAGCGGTTTATCATTGGCAATAAACTCGACAGCTAGAGACAATATAAAAATCAAGGCAAAACTGATAAAGCATGTAAAGCCTAATTTATTTTCTTTAAAACGTTGAAATCGCGCTTGCATGATCGGAGACATTATTTTGCCCCCTGCGAATCAAAATTAATTCGTGGATCAATCATTTGATACATGACATCACTGATTAATCTTAAGATCAGCCCCATCAAGGTAAAAATAAACAAGGTGCCAAAAATGACTGGATAATCGCGCTGTACGATGGCTTCAAACCCCAACAATCCCAGACCATCTAGATTGAAAATAATTTCAATAAATAGATTTCCCACAAAGAAGATGCCAATCAAGGCTTCTGGTAGACCAGCAATGACAATGAGCATTGCATTACGAAAAACATGCCCATACAGCACACGTGATTCGGTCAAACCTTTAGAACGAGCAGCAAGAACATATTGCTTATTTAGTTCTTCCATAAAAGAGTATTTGGTCAGATAAGTTAAGCCAGCAAAACCACCAATCACCATGGCAAACAAAGGCAACGCCATATGCCAAAAATAATCTGCAATTTTGCCAAATACACTTAACTCAGCAAAATTCTCTGAAACTAAACCTTGTAGAGGAAACCACTGAAAATATGAACCACCTGCAAAAAATACAATGAGTAAAATGGCAAAGGCAAAAGCAGGAATGGCGTAGCCGATAGCCAATAAAATAGACGTACTTTTATCAAATAACAGACCATGTTGACGGGCTTTTTTAATGCCTAATGGAATAGACACCATATAGATCAGCAAGGTACTCCATAAGCCAAGGGATAAGGATACAGGCAGCTTTTCCCAAAGTAGCTCGGTCACTGGCTTATCTTTAAAAAAACTGGTACCAAAATCTAGCGTCACATACCCCTTTAACATCAGCCAAAAGCGTTCGAATAATGGCTTATCGAAACCATATTGCGCTTCGATTTTTGCCACCATTTCTTCACTGAGGCCTTTAGCACCTTGGTATTTACTGCCTGTCGTCGCAGTTTCACCACCACCCGTGTTTCCCATGCCTTGAAAGGATTCTGCTTGCTGTATAGCTTGCTCAACAGGTCCTCCCGGCGCAATCTGAATCACGACAAAGTTAATCAGTAAAATGAAAAACAATGTTGGAATAATCAGGAGCAATCTTTTTAAAATATATGTGCCCATGTTGCTTTCACATTCCTTGTCATTCAGGTGTATTTATTGCTGCCGTAGATATTGTGTTATTTGCTTGGCTTGAGCTGCATCACTCCACCAATAGTCAATCCCTGCAGAAAGTTTAGGTTTGACATAAGGTTGCTTATACATATGCCAATAGGCAAACCAGTTTTCACTTTGCCCAAACATTGGAATTTGATAATAACCCGCTCTGAGCAGGCGGTCTAAAACACGCGTACGAATAATCAATTCCTCCCGATTTGGAGCATTGATCACCTGTTGAATGAGCTTATCGATCACAGGATTTTTAATCCCTGCATAATTATAATTACCCACTTGATCGGCTGCTTGACTGCCCCAAAGTTGAGCTTGCTCACCTGCTGGAGTGAGCGATTGAGGCATTTCATCCACGATCATATCAAAGTCAATATTTCGCATACGCTCGGTGTATTGCGGTCCATCGACTTGTCGTAATAACACCTGAATACCTAAACGTTTCAAATTTCGTATAAATGGCATTAAGGTTCGCTGCAAATCTTGTTGCTGAATCAAGATTTCGAATTTCACAGGCTGAGATTTTGCATCCACCAATCTGCCGTCTTGATAACGATAACCCGCATTCAATAATAGTTGGCGTGCATGCAGCAGATTTTTTCGATTGAATCCACTGCCATCAGAAACAGGATATTGCCAATTGGATAAAACACCCTGTCGTTGAATAGGATCAAGTTGCGATAACATCGGTTTTAAAATATCCAACTCTTGGATAGAGGGCTTCCCCTTCGCTTCTAGCACACTATTACTAAAATAACTCTGTAAACGCTGATACTGCCCATAAAACAACGCTCTATTTTGCCATTCAAAATCATAAGCATAGGTTAAGGCTTGTCGAAAGCGAATATCCTCAAATGGCGCACGGCGGTTATTAAATACGAGACTTTTTGTGGGAATCGGTCGTTCATGTTTAAAGCGATATTTGACAATTTTGCCGTCATTAAAAGCAGGAAAATTGTACGCTCCTACCCAATTACGTGCGGTCTTTTCCTCATATAACGTAAATTGACCTGCTTTAAAGCCTTCAAAGGCTATGTCTGGGCTGCGATAATATACATATTTCAGATGGTTAAAATTATAGCGACCACGATTGACGGCTAAGTTCTGCCCCCAATAGTCAGGATTTCGCTTGTAGCGAATACTCCTACCTGCATCGATCGTCTCAATTGTGTAAGGGCCTGAGCCTAATATGGGCTGCAATGTAATTTGAGTAAAATCTTTTTTTGCCCAATCTTTTTTGGAATAAATCGGCATTTGCGCCAAAATCATGGGCATATCAGTATTATGACCAGATTTAAAACTCATCCTCACCTGATATTTAGATAAAACATCTGTTTTGTCCAAATCCGCTAAGTACATTTGTAGACCGGGATTTGATTTAGTTTGAAAGGTATCAAAACTAAATTTAACGTCTTCAGCAGTGAGTTCAGAACCATCACTAAACCGTGCTTTTGGGTTTAAATGAAAAATAACAAAATTAGTTTTTTTCGGGTCAAATGTCACCTTTTCGGCAAGCAATGGATACATCACACCCGGTTCATCTAAAGATGAACTCATCAAGCTATCAAAAAGATAATTGATACCTTCAACAGAACGCCCTTTTCCATTCATGCTGTTTAAATTATCAAAACTCCCAATACTCGAGGTCGTGATATATCCCCCTTTAGTGGCAAAAGGATTGGCATAGGGCATTGCCTGTAATTGATGATATTGAGGGCTACTATGTATGGCAAGAAAAGGCGTGGTCTGCAACGCAGCCCACGCCCCTGTTGAAAGTATGCTCAAAGTCACACCAAACACGTAACGCGAAGTTGAAGCAGAATACATTCAACTTAACTCCTTAATGTTTGGACTCAGTTTGGTACTTTAATCACGTCACCAATACGTAACTGAGCAGACGGTTGTATATCATTCATTTCAGCAAGTTTTGATGTATCAAGTCCATAACGGCTTGCTAAACCAATCAATGTATCGCCGCGTTTAATACGGTATTCACTGATAGTTTTAGGAACTTGTAAATTTTGACCAACACGAAGCCCAGCACGCGGGTTCAAGTTATTTAACTCAGCCAATGCTGCCACAGTTAAGCCTGTCCGACTAGCAATCGAATTTAAAGACTCGCCTGATTTCACAGTATAGCTTTCAGTATTTGTTGGTTTCACATTGCTCGTAGAGGATTTAGCTTCCGTTTTTTTGGTTTCAGTTGCTTTACTAGCTACATCAGCAGGTAGTTCACCATCTACTTTTAAACGCTGCCCTACACGAATCGCACTATTGGTATTTAGGCCATTTAATTCAGCTAAATAACGCAATTGAAGATGATATTTCTTCGCAATCACACCCAGCGTTTCACCTGATTTCACCACATGAATATCGGTCGCTTCAACAGAATTCGTTCGTGTATTGGTTTTGCTTTCAGTTTTGGCCGGCTCAACTTTAGTTTCTACTTTAACCGGTGCGACATCACCTGTTAATTTTAATTTCTGCCCAACACGTAGACCTGAACTCCGCTCTATGCCATTTAAATTTGCGACATAGTCCATGCCTAAATCATAGCGACTAGCAATGCCTGTCAGTGTATCGCCAGACTGCACCACATAAGTCTCTGGAACAGTTGAACTTGCAGGTACTTTAATGCTTTGCCCCGCCATCAGCCCACTATTTACCGACATGTCATTTAGACTCGCCAATTCAGACAAACTGATTTTTGACTGCGTCGCAATGCTGTAAAGCGAATCACCACGCTGCACTTTATAGCTTTCCACTTTATACGCAGGATCAACTTTGACATTTTCAATGCGATTCACCACTTTGCTGTCGAGCTTTTCAACTTTGCTCTCAACCTCGGCTACAGCTTGTAATGGCACATTAATTTTTTGCCCCACCATCAAACTACTGCCAGCCGTTAAGCCAGTTGTTAAATCTGCCAACTCTTGATTTGACAGCGCATAACGATCTGCAATGAGTTTTAGATATTCACCACGTTTTACCGTGTAGGATTTTGTTTGAACTTTTGCAGATTTTTCGACAACTTGAGCTGCTTTCTTGTCAGCTTCCAATTTTGCTTTAGATGCAGGTATTTCTTTTAAGGACAATTTCTGCCCAACATATAAACCACTCGTGGTGGTTAAACCATTGTAGTCTGCGAGTTGCTTCGTACTTAAACCAAATTGACTCGCAACAGCTGTAAGGCTGTCATTTGCTTTCACTACATAGCTATCTGCGATAGGCTTAGCTTTCGATTCTTCGTTATTTTGCACAATCGGTTTCGCATCATATAAATAGATGGTCGTACCGACATACAAGGTCGAATCTGGCGAAATTTGGTTCCATGCTGCAATATCACGCCAATTTACGCCATTTTTCATCGCGATTAATGCTAATGTGTCGCCTGCCAAAACAGTATAGGTACTACGTTTACCTTTAGGCGGGACAACTACAACTTCAGAGTCGGTACGAATGACATTTTTACCTTGGTTGCGTTTGGCTTCGTCGGTATCTGCACCTGTATTTTCAGCCACGCTTTTCGGGTAAGAGAAACCTTTGGTCAGTTCTTTACCTTGTTGATCTGCAATCGATTGACTGGTCTGAATCGCAGTCAACTTAATCTTGCCATCATAAGGATCGACAATTTCAGTGCCTTTCGGTGCAATGGCTTTAATTTCCTGAACGACTTCTTCTTGCTCTGCTTTAGTCGCTACTGGTTTTAATACTTCATCAACTGTTTTGGTCTCACCTTCAGCTTTAATAGCCGCCATGATTTGCTCACGCTCATTTGCGCTGAGTGGTGGCTCGACAGACACGGTTTTCACAGGAGTCGAAGGTGTTACAGCGACTGGAATACGCGGCGCACTTGGAATATCACTATTCGATGCAAAGGCAGCTAAAGCAGATGATCCCATTGGCGTTTTGCCTTTCGTTCCTGATGGAATACTTGGCGTTACCGTTGCAGCAACTACAGGTGGTTTGGCAGAAGCTGTCACTGTCGGCTGAGTGGTCAGCGTAGGCGGTGTCACTTTTGCAGGCTGAATGGTTTTACTGTTTAAATCTGGCGGAGTGACACGTGACGGTGTAATTTCAACATTATTTTTCGGTAAGTTATAAGTTGAATTACTTGCCCAATAACCTGATGAACCACCTGATTGTAATTTTTTCAAACGTGAATCGACTGATGGACTCACATCCGCAGGAATTAAAATCCGCATTGGGCTGCTGCTATCAATTACATCGCCACGATGACCCGGGTTTAGTGCATAGAGTTCTGCACGGCTTAAACCAGTAATAGATGCAATTTCATTTAAATTTGCAGGCCCTACAGCCACTTCACGAAAGTGCGGACGGTTGGCAATTGGCGGTAAACTGACGCCATAGGCACTTGGATTTTTAATAATTTGAGCTACAGCCAAGAAACGTGGGACATAGTTCATGGTTTCTTGTGGCAATTTTAGCGACCAATAATCCGTTGGCAAACCTGCTGCACGGTTACGGTTAATCGCCTGTTGAATACGCCCCGGCCCTGCATTATATGAAGCCAAAGCCAATTCCCACGAACCAAACTGGTTATGTAGCGCACCTAAAAATTCATAAGCTGCACGCGTAGATTCCACTACGTCACGACGACCATCATACATTGAGGTTTGTTTTAAGCCGTAAATACGTCCAGTACTCGGGATAAATTGCCATAAGCCTGCTGCGGCAGCACTTGAGGTTGCTGCTGGGTCATAAGAACTTTCAATCACTGGTAATAACGCCAACTCAGTCGGCAAACCACGACGTTCTGCTTCTTTAACCGTGTGATACAAATAACGGGACGCACGCGCACTTAAACGGTCAATATATGGTTGACGTGAAATAAACCAACCACGCTGGGCTTCAATACGCGTATCCCAATGGTTCAAATCCATTTTGAAACCAACGGTCATTCGCTTCCAGACATCACCGTGCTTCAGTACTAAAAGGCGATCGCCCTCTACGGCACGCATGTCTGTTGCAGAAAGTAAATCTTCGAGTGAATCTAAACTATTGGCATCGAGAAAGTTTGAGCCAACTTGTTTACTTGCTGAGTTCTGCTTAGTCGTTTGCGATGAAGAACAGCCCGTCAGACCAAGAGCTGCGAGCGCAGAACCCAAGACTGTAAATTTAAAAATTTGTGGTAACGTAGGCTGCCAGATAGTCGCAGTTGATTTATACATAAAAAAATCCAGACAACTCATATAAAATTTATTTTTTAGATATGCCATTGTAGTGAAGCAGGACACAGACACAAGGCGTTAATTTACCGCTATTTCAGTATAAATGTTACAAGAAATTAAAAAAATCGCCAGAAATGGATTTCTCCTTGTCATTTGCGTTATACAATATACGGTTCTGAATGCTCGTTTTTCTCCGGATTTGATTTATGTCTCAAACAATCACGCTTTATGTTGATGGTGCATGTAAAGGCAACCCTGGCTTAGGGGGTTGGGGGGCGTATATCATCCGTGAAACTGGAGAAGAAAAACTCTGCGGCGGCGAAGCTGAAACCACCAATAACCGTATGGAATTGACTGCTGCTATTGAAGGCATTCAACATTGTCCGTCCGATGCAAAACTGATCATTTGGACAGACTCCAACTATGTCAAACAAGGTATAACCGAGTGGATTCATGGTTGGAAAAAGAAAAACTGGAAAGATGTTAAAAATCCAGATCTGTGGAAATTACTGGATGCAACTTGTCAGGGTCGGGAAATTGAGTGGAACTGGATTAAAGGGCATGCAGGCCATCCGGGAAATGAAATGGCCGATCAATTGGCCAATCTAGGCGCCGAAAAAACCCTTGAAAACATCAAACAAGCAGCATCTACAGCTGAAGTACCTAAAAAAAAAGCTGAACCCGACTGGCTGTTAAACGATCCTTTTGGACTCGAATTTGCTGATAGTGATGATGAAGAAGAAATCTCTGAAGAAGCTATGATTGCAAATGAAAGCATTATTGATGCTTCAAGTCAGGAAACTTCAATTGCTCAGCCGCTAGAAAATACTTCGTCACTTAAAATCTCGACTGAGTCAGCTATTGACGCAGAGCAGATTGATGACATTACGATAGAACAACAAGCAACTGACACGGCTTCAACGTTGAATCCAGATGCTTCTACACAGTCTAAGCAAGCTGCTGAAATCCATCCAATGATTATCATTACACCAGCAACTGTCGATGTATCTGGCCCACGACAATTAATTTTGGATACAGAAACCACAGGTTTCTATTTCCAAGATGGCGACCGTATTATTGAAGTCGGTGCGGTGGAAATGATTAACCGTAAACTGACCGGTAGCTCAATTCATATTTATATCAACCCGCAAAAACCTGTCGGTGAATCTGAAAATATTCACGGAATCAGTGATGACTTTCTAAAAGATAAACCACTGTATGCTGAAATTGCTGATGTCTTATTTGACTATCTTAAAGGCGCAGAAATCATTGCGCATAACGCAACCTTCGATATGAACTTCCTTGATATGGAGTTCAAACGTGCCGGTTTTGTGGCCTTATCTGAAGTTTGCGAAGTCACCGATACCTTGGCTATGGCCAAAGCCAAGCATCCAGGCCAGAAAAACTCACTCGATGCATTAGTGCGTCGTTACGAAATTCCACAACGTGACCGTACCTTCCATGGTGCGTTACTCGATGCGGAAATTCTGTCTGACGTATACTTAGCAATGACGGGTGGTCAGGTATCCTTTGATATCGATGCCCTGACCCACTCGCAAAATGAAGATGGTTCGCAAACCCGCGCCGCTGTTGAAATAGAATTACCAGTGATTTTACCTTCAGCCGATGAACTTGAAGCCCATGAGACATGGGTCAAACAATTTGAAGAAAAACATGGTACACCTTGCCTTTTTGCGAAATAAAATCTAAATTTCGTGTTACTTTTTGTATATAAACAATTCTTACATACGCTATAGTAAAACCATAAACATGGACCGCCTTAAGGGGCGGTTAATAAACAAGATAAAACATCTAGGAAAGGTGCAGATACATGTCTTACCAAACCTCTATCCATTTTGATCCAACGGCTTTGCTGATAATAAAAAATGAGGTTGATAACTCAATCAAGTTAGTCGAATCAGCAGTCAGCACCTTAGTTGAAGATCAAACTTTACCTTTCGGGATTGATGATGCACTGATTCAATTTGAACAATGTGCTCAAGTATTAGCTTTAGTTGATATGCCAAGTTTGGCAAAAATCGCTCAATATTCAGCAGAGTTAATGCGCAAGATCATGGGGAATCCTGCGCAAATTAACACTCAAGAGGTCATCGCACTGAGCGAAGGCACAACCATGCTGAAACGCTATATCGAATTTATCTGCTTGCGTGAAGTTAAAATTCCACAGTTTCTACTCGACAGTCTGAATCGTCTAGAACTGTCTTTGGGTAAACCTCTAACGTCGGAAGGCCAACACATTGAGTCCCTACTCGATTGTATTACTCCTGACTTTGACTTACCTCAAGCGCCTGCACTTGAAAAATCAAAATACGTTCACCGTCTGTATAAGTTGGCGTTGAATAAATTGATTAAACAAGAAGAAACTGAGCTGGATCTGCAAGCGATTAAATTGGTCGGTACGTATTTAGCAGGTCTTTCAGACAAACATCCAAGCAAACAATACTGGAACTTGGTTTTTGTTGCGTTTAATCAAATTGATCAAATCTTAATTACCGATGCTCGTTTACGTACCTTGGTAAGCATTGAACGCAATATGGCTCAATATTTTGCAGGAACTGAGCGCTTTAAAGCATCCATTTCTGATTTAGCCAATGTCTTAAGTCTAAGCATTAGCCAAGAAGATGACATTTCTCATCATATTCGAGGCAAGTTAAATATCGGTGAAGATCTTCTTACCGACACCCAATTGCAAGTTTTCAGTCGTCATTTATATGGTCCTGACTTCGAAACCATGCATACCATTGGTGAATTGGTTACGACTGAAATGACGCAAATTCGTAATGATATTGAATTTAACTATCAAAATATGACGCCTGAAAAAACCCAAGAACTTCAAGCGAAATTGAACAAATTGGCAAATATTTTCAAAGTCTTGAACTTAAATGAAGCTTATAACGACCTGTCGCGTCAAGCTGCGTCATTAGGTAATGCTGAGATTTTACAAGATGAAAGCTTTGCCCAGCAGTTGATGAACAATATCTTGTCTGCCATGAACTCGATTGGTGTGCTTGAGCGTCATCACACCTCTAGCCGCTTACAACTTCGTGTGAATAATATGAATATTTCACTCGACCGTTTAGATGAAGCACATGCTGCCCTGTTAAATGAGACCAAGGTTTTAATTGATGCTGCTAGCCAATCTTTGGTTCAGTATTTACAAAACCAAGATTTGACACAACTTGAAGCGACTGCAACTCAATTCCGTGAAATTGGTGGTGCAATGTTGTTCCTCAATGCAGATGCAGCTCAAAATGCGCTGAATTCAACAGCTCAATTCATTGTGAAACGAGTTGAATCTTCAACAGCGATTGATGCAAATGAAGTGAATCAAGCATTAGATTCATTGGCAAGCGCAGATATGTTGATTGACAATTTAAAGAACAAACAACCTGTTTTACAGGGCATGTTTAAGGTAGCATTGGACAGTAGCGAAAAACTGAAATCAGCAGCAGCCTAATGTCTAAATTATCACTTGCGTATATCTTCAAACAACAGCAATTGCTGGTCGATGAAAACTTTCAACTTCCCGAAGTTGAGCAACTCGCAAGTGATTTAAATATTGGCACGGGTGATCAAGTGATTGCCCGTGATCTACTTGAAAATGAGCCAATTCCTGATGGCTTACAGCTCATCCCTATTCGTCAACTTTTACAACTTTGGAATGTTCAGCAATTTGAACAAGCCAGCCGTGCTATTCAACTCTTAGAATGGCGCCGTAATCATAAATTTTGTAGCCACTGCGGTACTGCAACTCAAGTCCACGCCACAGAATATGCCATGGTTTGCCCTGCTTGCGGTTATCACCAATACCCTCGTGTAAACCCCTGTGTCATTACCGTCATTACCCGTGGTGAAGATGAAATCTTATTGGCTAAAAATGCGAAAAATGTCCGGGCAATGTATGGGCTGATCGCAGGTTTTGTTGAAGTCGGTGAAACTTTAGAAGAAGCGGTTCGTCGTGAAACTGAAGAAGAAGTTGGGCTAAAGGTCAAAAATATTCAATATCTGGCAAGCCAACCTTGGCCCTTCCCAAGTAATTTAATGATCGCCTTTAAAGCAGAATATGCTTCAGGTGAACTTCAATTACAAGAAGAAGAAATAAGTGATGCGGCTTTCTTTAAATTTGATGCATTACCTGAAATTCCGTTCAAAGGAAGTATCGCCCATTCAATGATTATGCATGTCATCCATGGGTCTGCTGTTGCAGATGACACCGAAGCATGGTTATAAGTAGCTATTTTTAGTAAATAAATCATGCAATAAAAAAACCGCCATACTTGGCGGTTATTTATTTTCAATCATTTAACCAAAGACATTAAGGTGGACTAATTTCATCGAGTACACGCATGATTTCAGCTTTGGTTTTAAAGAAGCGACTAAATAGACTCGAAACTGAACCAATCATCGTGATGTGCCCAACACGAGGGATTTGAATCAATTGACTATGGTTGCCTGAGGCTTTTAATCGATGATCAAAATCTTCACTATTGCTATGGCCAACGATATTGTCTTTATCCGCAGTGAATAGATAATGCTTCACTTGATTTTGCTCAACAAAATAATACGGCATCACTTGTTGATACGGTACATTTTGATCAAAGGCATCTGCACAAATCGGATCACCTTTATAATCAAAATGATATGGCCCTGCCAATCCCACAATTGCACGAATATTCTCTTTCACTTGTAGCTGATAAGGCGTCGGATGATACAGTGCAGACATGACATTAAATGCCCCTGCCGAATGTCCCATTAACACCACATTTTCCACTTCAATCTGCAACTTATGCTGAGACTGCGTCAAATAGTTTAATGCAAGGCTAAGATCATCAATTGAAGCCGGAAAAATATACTCAGGTGCGAGATGGTAATTGATGACAGCAACATCGAAGCCTTCTTTTGCAAAAGCCTCACCAATGAATCCATAGTCCTTTTTGTCACCATGCATCCACGCTCCACCATGTACAAACACGATGAGTGGACGTTGCTGACGAGGTGCTGACGTGCGATACAAATCTAGGCGATGGCGCGCTTTAAGACCATAAGGGATATTGTTTTGAACATGATATCCTTGTTTGGGTGTCAGTCGATTTAATGCATAACTGCCAAAATCATATAACCGAAAATTTCGGTATAAAGATTTAGCCAAATCCATTTTTTGCTGAAGCCGCAGAGACCATTGATTCATATATTACAGCATCATTTCCGACATTTTATTGAGCATTTGGATCGACAGCATCCGGATCTATCGCTACAGGCGTTTGTACTTCAGGTTGCACATTACCTACAGCAGGTGTGGTGTAACTTGAGTTAATTGAACGTGCCTGTGGATTTGGGTTCTGGTCAATATTATCGATTAAAGTGACAATTCGCGTTACATTACCCACTTGTTGCAAGATTTGATTTAAGTCTGTGATTTCCGCACTGTTTAAACGGCCCATCACATAAAGAACAGCATCTTCAGTATGAATGTGTACTTTGCTGTCAGATACCACAGGCGCTTTCATAATCAAACCACGGGTATTCGCAGTGACCGCAGTATCTTGCATGATGGTGCTATAGCTGATCTGATTACCCACTGTAATATAGTTATGTACAGTTTTGACATCACTCATTGAACGGACATTTTCTTCTGCCAATTCTTTTAAATGATTATCTGGCACTTGCCCAGTCAATAAGACATTGCCATGAAAACTTTCAATATTGACACGTGACTGTTTAAAACGAGTATCTAATTTATATAAGTTAATTTTTGCTGTTCGAACAATGGAAGAGTCAATAAAAACTTGTCCCAATGAGCGTGCGCCGCTTTCAGTTCCTACAGGTGCTGATCCCGTTCCATTCGAAATAAAACTCGCACAGCCAGATAAACTTGCGACACAAAGCATCGTTATTGCAATACGCTTAACCACTCAGCACGACTCCTCAAATTTCCACACGTATTTTTCTATGCGTTTACACAGTTTGTTTTATCAAAGATTAATCAACTCTTGATCAAAAGTAAAAGCATTTTCAATCCATTGCTGATGATACGGGTATTTAGAAAAATCTTGCTGTAGTGTTTTTGCAAAGTGTTGATAAAAATCAAAACAAATTGCATCAAAGCGACAATAATAATTTTGAAAATGTGACTGTTCATTTAAAAAAAGCAACGCAGTCTTCATCATCTTACGTTGTTTGTGAATGGAAATACTTTCGATGGCTTGGGCATAGCGGGTATTTGAACGAGCTTTAACTTCGATAAACACCAATTCTTGACCACGTGCAACGATCAAATCAATTTCACCATAACGACTATGATAATTCTGTTGCACTTGTACATAGCCTTGCTGCTCAACCAAACGCAGCGCTTGCCGTTCTGCCCACTGCCCCAGATTCATCTGTCCCAAATTCATCTGCTCTAAGTTTAGCTGCATCGTTTCATCCCTAAAGTGAGATCGCCACGATGCCTTTTTTACTTCGCTCATAGCAGTGAGGAACACGCTGAATATTGTTTTGACTAATTTTGATTAGCCCTGTTCGTCCCTGAAACTCAATGCTTTTTAATTTCGGTTCTTGCAAATATTGTTTTGCGATATGCCATGTGTCCCCACCAAAAGCTAAAAGACGTTGATATGGCATATCTACTGGATTTTCCTCATAAGCCCGGATCAGGTCTGGCCAACGCGCATCATGTAAGGCAGGTGCATCACAAAATTTCAGCCCTACAGGAATGGGCTTAGTGGCTTCAATCGCATTGGCGACACTATATAGTTTCGTTTTGGGTAGTTTTTTTTGACTGTTTAACCATTCATTATTGCCCAGCAACAGCACCCCTTGATTTTTGTCTAGCTTCGTTGGGAGTTGTTCAACCACTTGAATAGGTACTGAACTTTGGCTGATTAAGGACATGAGCAATAATTCATGTTCTGCCTCTGTTGCAGGCTGACGTAGAACAAGCACTTGCGCTAACTTGTCTTTTTCAAAGACTTTTTGAAGTGCTAAGGCATCATCACGTTTCGATAAACTGTACTGCCAAACATTGGGAATTTGGCTCGTCGTTTCATTTAAAGCCAACACGCGGACTTTAGGCTTTGCCTTTACAAGTGCTTCAACGTCTTGACGTGCTAAAGGGCCAATCACCAATTGAGTTTTTTTATTTACCTGTTGCTTCAATATCACTGCAATTTGCTTTTGATTTGAATCTACAAACTTAATGGGCACTTTGTAGTCTGATGATTGATATGCGCTATTGAAACCTTGCTTAATACTGGATGCGGCTCGCGCCATAGGACCAGATTCAGGTAGAATGACCAAGACGTCTGCCTGTGCAGCAGTAAACATACTGCTTAAAAGGCAAAGACCCAAAATTTTGTTCTTATTATCCAACATGGAGAAACCTATGAGTGCTCAGTTATTTGTTGTTGCAACTCCAATCGGGCACTTAGATGATATTAGTTATCGTGCAATTGAGGTATTGAAGTCGGTTAAAATTATTGCCGCCGAGGATACACGAACTTCCGCACAATTACTTAAACATTTTAGTATCAATACACCTTTAACCGCCTGCCACGACCATAACGAAAGCAACAAAATAGACCAGCTGATTGAACGCCTCGAAAAGGGTGAAAATATGGCGCTGATTAGTGATGCAGGCACACCATTGATCAGTGACCCCGGCTTTAAACTGGTTCGTGCTGCACAAGAAAAAAATATTCGTGTCATTCCTGTGCCGGGTGCCTGTGCTGCTATTGCAGCTCTCAGTGCTGTCGGCCTACCCAGTGACCGTTTTAGTTTCGAAGGCTTTTTACCTTCTAAACATTCACAACGTCTTTTAGCACTGGAAAAATTGAAAGACGAAACTCAAACCATGATTATTTATGAAGCACCGCACCGTATTGTGGACTGCCTAAAAGATATGTCGAATGTCTTTGGTGCCGATCGTCCTGTGGGCTTTGCACGTGAAATTACCAAAACATTTGAAACCATTAAAAAAATGTCTTTAGGTGATTTGGTTCATTTTGTTGAATCTGATCATAATCAGCAAAAAGGCGAAATCGTTTTGGTGATTGGTGGTGCGACCGAAGAAAAAGACCTAGAGCAAGAAAAGTTAGACAAATTGCTGACACGTTTACTTCAAGATTTGTCCGTGAAAGCTGCCTCTCAGTTGGCTGCAGATTTAACTGGGATTAAAAAGAAAGTGGCCTATCAACGTGCTTTAGAATTAACCCAAGCGAACGATTAAGCTTAATTTTTTTTATTTTTAATTTGAACCGCTTATGGGACCTACGGGTTCCATAAGCTATCCCATACAATAATTTAAATAGAATGAAAAAAGTTGCTTATAACATGTCCATAAATCTGTCTGTCAAAAAACCGCTGATGTTCATTCTCTTTAATCTGGTTTGGCTCACCGCCCTTGCACATATTATTTATACTGGCATTCAACCCTATCCGCACTATATTAGTGGCGAGCAAATGACGGCCGATCATAGCGCGATTGCGATGGTCTGTGGATATTGTTCCCTCTATTTTGTAGTCGGTAATTTACTGAAACTGAGCCAATTTTGGGATAGGCATCGCTATTGGGCTTATGTCGTTTTGAGTGCGGTATTACTTTTTCAATCTTTTGTCGCTGCTGTGGCGGCCATGCATGCACCGCCGTATATTGCTGCATTCATTATCAATTGTATGTTTTTGCTTTTACTGCATTTTGTGTTTTATCCTATTTTCGCGATCAGTCGTAAATATATGAAGCCAAAGACGGCTTGAAGCGACTTCACATCTTATTAACGACTTAACTTCTTGAGCAAACATGCTACAGAGTTAAAAAATGAATGACTTTCATCATCGCACAAGCGAATGAAGCAAAAAAAAACACCACATGACGTGGTGTTTTTTCATTTTAATCTTTTGCCGATTCGTCTGGAGGGACTTCGGTAATACGACCACCACGCGCTAAGAACGCAGCAACTTCATCTTCAAGCGCCTGACGTTGTTTTAGTTTTGCAGTCACTGTTAATGTTTCAGCTTCAGAGGTGTCACCATCAGAGGCAGAATCAGCTGCGTCACCTGCACCTTTTTCAGCTGCTTGTGCTTCATCTTCATCAACTACTGAATCTTCTGGATCATCATAATCATTCATATCAGTCATTGTGTTCTCCCCGCGAATGACTTCTGTTTGCCAGCGAATGGCTGGTTTTAAATTAACAGAAATTTAGCAATCTCTGAGCATTTCGACTAGTACCCATAATCAAAAAATCGTATCTTTTTTAATCAAAATCGTAACCTTGTTTATACGACTGTCTAAAAAATATCTGACTTTGACCTAAGCTGCGTAGATTGTATCTTTTAAAATACTCAGACCATTGGCTTGAGCCATAAACGCATCTTTTAGAACAGTCTGATTTTCCACTTGTTTTAAACCAAAGTTTCGCGCCCACACCACAGGTGAAAAAGTGGTGGTTTCTAACCAACCAATCGCGGACATACTATGCATCATGGCATCGTTTTGCCCTTTACGGCGGTGTTCATAGCGCTTCAAACTTTGTTCATGTGCCCACACACCACGTTTTTTATCGGTCAAAAGCACATCGCAAAGCACTGCTGCATCTAAACAGCCAATATTCACGCCTTGTCCTGCAAGTGGATGAATCACATGGGCAGCATCTCCAATCAGCGCTAGACCATCATGAACATATTGCTGTGCAGCTCGTGCCTTCAATGGAAATTTAGCACGTGGCGTTGCTTCTAAGACTTCGCCGAGCATGTGATGGCTTTCTCGAGTGAGCAACACAGTAAATTCAACATCGGATAAAGCCACATATTCATCGGCGTAATCATCTGGTAAGGTCCACACAATGGATTGCCAATAACCGCTTTCTTCTTTTTTCAGACTCGCCATCGGCAAAAATGCCAAAGGCCCAGTTTCTAAGAAAATTTGACGCGCGACATGCTGATGCGGTTGGGCGGTTTTAATTGCACAGCTTACACCGACTTGTTTATAGTCCAGCACATCTAGATCGATGAAAGCTTGCTCACGGACAAATGAGTTTGCACCATCTGCACCTATCACCAGTTTTGTTTTGAGCTGAGTACCATCTGCGAGGTGGATGATCCACACACCAACGCCACGCTCAACTCGACTGACCTTAACTTGGGTTCGGTAGTCTTCAAGCTGTTCTAGCATTTTTTCTTGAATGGCTAAATTCAATACACTTGGTTCAACCATTGAACCTAAAGCTTGCTCAACTGATGGCGTTTGATCTGCTACATGACCAAAATTGATTTCGCCATAGCCATTTTTATTCCACACCTGCATACCAGTATAAGGCTGTTGACGGGCAAGCTTTTCCCAAACGCCCACAGTCTTGAGTAAATGAATGGTGGCTTGACTGAGCGCCAAAACCCGAGGATTCGCAATACTTTTGGTTTTTTCTACATCCAAAATAGGTGCCGCATCCAATACCGTAGCCTGCACACCGCCCTGCGCCAATAACAATGCCGTTAAGCCACCGACCAAGCCACCACCGACAATCACGGCATCCAGTACATTTGTTTGATTTAAACTCATGCTTTTAGCCCCATTGCATAATTCGCGACCAAAGGCTTAATCCCCGGAATGGTGTCAAAGGCAACTAATCCAGTATTGCGAATCAATTTTAAAAATGGGTTCTGGTTGCTAAAACCACGAACAACTGAATCACAGAATTTAATCACCCGCTGCTGATCGGTCAGGCGCGATTTTTCATAATCAAGCAACATAGCTGCATCACCCAGATCTGCATTTTTTTCAACTTGCTCTTTTAAATAACGGCGTAGTACATAAGCATCGCGCATACATAAGTTAAAGCCCTGACCAGCAACAGGGTGAATGGTATGGGCAGCATTTCCCATGAGCACTACACGACCTACAGCTTGTTTCTCTGCAAGTACTTGCGACAATGGGAAACTGAAACGTTTACCCGTTTTTTGGAATTTACCTGCACGGTCGCCATAGGTTTCTTGTAAAGCATCTAAGAAGTGCTGATCATTTTCATCACCCATCCACTCGCCTTCAGTTCCTTTAGGAACAGGCCAAACCACTGAGCGACGGTATTCACCTGGAAGTGGCAGCAGCGCTAGCGGACCAAGCGGACTAAAACGCTCGAAACCGACATGACCATGCGGTTTAGAGGTTTGTACTGTAGTGACAATCGCCACTTGGTCATAATCATGCACCGATGCGCCAATACCTAAGGCTTTACGGCAGAATGAATCACGGCCATCTGCTGCAATCACAATTTTAGATTGTAGTTTGAGCTGTTCTTCAGCACGCTGTGCATCTATATATGCAATGTCTGCATCTTGCGTCAGTGAAGTCACTTGCACGCCATCAATTAATTCAATCAACGGTTCTTTTTTGACTTCTGCGAGCAACACACGGCCTAACCATGCATTTTCAATCACCTGCCCAAAGCTTTCGACTTTTTCTTGTTCTGCTTTGAGTCTTGCCTTACCAAAACTACCTTGCTCTGTAATATTCACTTCTAAAATAGGTGTGGCGTGTTCCTGCAAAGCATCCCAGAGGCCTAGTTCTTGATAAATTTGCACCGTACGGCGTGACAATGCACTGTTTCGCGCATCGAAACTTGAGTGATATGGGGCAAGGTTTGCATCATCATAATTGGGGTATTTGATTGCTTCGAGTAGCTTTACGCCAATCTTTGCTTTTGCCAACATCAGAGCCAGACTCAGTCCGACCATTCCACCACCCACAATGATGACTTCTTGCTGCATGCGTGTTTCCTTATCTGTTGTATTCGATTCGAGTGTCGAAATACGTCATTTATATATTGGATTTATCTTACATCATGACTCAGTTTTTTGACATTGTAATACACGCTCTTGTTGTAGTTTGTGAGGATTGAGCGATGCTTTTAAATCCTGTGTGATTGAGTAACCCCATACGCTCATCACAATCCAGAATGGAATCATTAGAATTGAAAGATACGCACGCCATGTGGCTTTTATGCCATATTGATATGGCTGCGGTCACTATGTTTTTTGCACAGGCAATGGATATTGCTTTAGTCGCACAGTACGTATATTTCGAGGTCAATAAAATAGAAAATGCAGCATTACAAATAAAATAAAGTAAAAATAGTAAAGAAGCCATATAGCACATCAAATTCATGGGGATGACAGAGAAACCAATTTGTGCTCTTCAACCATGGAAAAACCATGAAATGCAATATGCAATATGCAATATGCAAATAATGAGCATAGTTAGGCTAAGAAAAATTATCTGTTTAATTTTTTCTGTGCGTGTATAACTTGAGCTGAAGTTTGTCATCTTATTCTCTTCTTTATTATGATGGCTATTCAATCAGACATATTATCTACTTACTTTACCTATCCATGAAATTTAATAAGCCATTGAATTGAGGATATAAATAAACATATAGATCTCAATAAGGAAAAAAACATTTTGGTTTGTACAAATTGTTGGTTTTTATGTCGGAGGCTGTGCTCTCCCAATATTGATTTGTCTTTGACTTTTATCATAGTTCGCAAATAGACCCAAAGACTATGAGACATTCAAGAATTCAGACCTTATTATTTTCTCAATGATTATATATGTTATTGTATAGCAATAATATTTAAATAATTCAGTCAAAATATTTGGATCAATATGAGTCAAAAAATATTACAACGCTATGAACAACTACTAAACGATTCTGCTTCTATCAAAGCTATGGCAAAAAAAGCTTATTCAGAATATAGCGGAAGCTATGATACGTTGGGTGATGAGGGTGATGCTCTTTACCTTGAATGGAAAGTTAAAGTTAAAAATCTATTATTGCTATCATGTGGTGAAAAATCTATTCATTACCGTGATTTTTTAGATGCTGAAAAAACTCAAAGCTTTGATACTAACACTAGAATAATCAGTAGATTAATTCCAATTTTGAAAGCAGCATATGATGATTTTAAAAATGGTTTTTTAACTTCTTTCAAACAAATCGTTCAAGCTGAAGTTTTTGATAGTGAATTAGAGCAAGCACGGTCGCTCTTAAATAGTGGTTATAAAAATTCAGCTGCTGTGATTGCTGGTGTAGTTCTAGAAACCGCAATTAAAGAACTATGTTTAAATAATGAAATAGAATTAGAGAAGAAAAAATTAACACGATTAAATGAAGACTTAGCAAAAGCAGGAGTTTATAACCCTCTCCAACAAAAACTCATCACAGCTATGGCTGATATTCGAAATAATGCAGCCCATGGTAACTATGATCAGTTTACAGAGGAAAATGTTCACAGAATGATTGAGGATATCGAGAGGTTTTTACTAGCTTACTCTTCATAAAACTATCAGATTTACATAGAAAAAAATTAATTAACATAAAAAACTCTGTCTTGTCCTGAAATAGATTGACAGTATTCCACTTCAAACCGAGTTAAGCAATTAGCTCGGTTTTAGTTTGCTCATACGTCTGATTCGGGGTGTTCATATTTAAACTTAAATGTGGTCTATAGCAATTATAAATCATAATAGATTCCGCAATTAAGTGATCTAACTCCTTCATGGTTTGACATCGTGTAATTAAAAACTCCTGCTTTAATATTCCATTAATCCGCTCTGCTAATGCATTCTGGTAACAGT